>JACQHI010000191.1 GCA_016199105.1 Lentisphaerota bacterium
CATCGCTCATTTATAATCACTTTCCGCTTGCCGGCGGCGCAGAAGAGCAATAGGATTCCATGTACAGAAGTACGGCCATTGGGAGCCGTGCATACATGAACGCGAACTCCGTTCCATAATACTGTTGGACGACGGAGATGAAGAAAGGAATGACAGCCGCAGTTCTACTGGTGGCAGCCAGCACCGCAGCCTATCTGTGGCTCCGGCCGTCATCAGACGTCACCGTGTCGAACGCGCACTGTGTCGCCCCGGACGGGAAGAGGATTGTGACCTTCACGGCCCACAATTCGGCGAAGACCAAGAAGACGGCATCCGTGGAGATCACGGTCTACTCGGAAGTTCCGAATGGTGTCGCAACCGATCCGGTTGTCGCCGGAGTCAAGCGCGTGGAGGTCCGGCTGGGTGGGGGCGAGACGAGGACGATCACGGAGGAA
Source organism: Lentisphaerota bacterium (assembly GCA_016199105.1). Taxonomy (GTDB): domain Bacteria; phylum Verrucomicrobiota; class Kiritimatiellia; order JAAZAB01; family JAAZAB01; genus JACQHI01. Next base: position 435 of record JACQHI010000191.1, read on the forward strand.
GTTCAAGGCACCCGTGAACCCATCCGCTGGGTTCTGGCGGAGAAGCACCCGGTGGATGTCAGAGTTCTGAAAACAGAAAATGGAGGCGTCCAACCAGCAAATGCTGCCTATCGCCGCTAGCGCGGCTCAGGCAGATTTGCGACGTTCGGCAGGAAACGGAAATGCGGATTCAATGATGAACCGGTTCTCCGGCGAGTGGGTGTTGGTTGGTGATCCGGAAACGGATGAGAACCTTCGGGTAGTGACCGGAAACGTTCTCTGGCACAGCAAGGATCGAGACGAGGTCTACCGCAGAGCCAGAGAGATCGGGCCACGCCAAAGCGCCATTCTGTACTTCGGTGAAATTCCGGAAGACGTGGCGGTCGTGTTGTGAGCAAGTCGTTCAACCCCAATACCGGGCTCGTTGTCGTCTACACCCGGCTTGCAGGTCCGAAGGGAAGCGTTGTCGCTCGGCTGGCGTTAGACACCGGGTGCCATAGTTGAACCCTTCCCATAACGATCAGCACACCCAGACCTGGCGGCGGCGCGGGCCGTCAAACTCGCAGAAATAAATGCCCTGCCAGGCGCCGAGGCGGAGCCGGCCGGCCTGAACGGGGATTTGAACGGAAAATCCCAGGAGCGAGGCCTTCACGTGGGCCGCCGAGTTCCCCTCGCCATGCCGGTAGCCGCCTTGCCGGGGGACCATCCGCTCGAGAGCGGCTTCCAGATCGGCGAGAACATCCGGATCGGCGTTTTCGTTGATCGTGATGCCGGCCGTCGTGTGCGGCACGAACACGGTGACCAGTCCGTCGGCGATTTTCAGGGTTCCGACCGCCGCCTGTACGGCGGCCGTGATATCCACGAACTCCGTGTGTTGCGAGGTGCTGACTGTCAGTTCTTTCATGCTCATGCTCCCCGCACAATCTCGACATCGTAGCGCTCAAGCTGGCGGTCAACGGTCAGGATGGGAATCCGCTCGACCTGCGCCTGGGCCACGAGAAGCCGGTCGAACGGATCGCGATGGTGTGCGGGTAACGACGCCACATGAAGCGCATGGATGTGCTCGACGGGCAACGCCGTCATGGCATCCCGGACCATCCGCTTGGGAACAAATTCCTCGGGCGGCTCGGGAAGAGGCAATTTCCCCATCGCATATTTGATGGCGATCTCCCACGAGCTGGCGGCCGACAGCAAAATTGTGTTGTGTCTGTCGGCGATCAGCTTTCGGACTGCTTTCCGAAGCCGTTCCGGTTCGGCAACCCACCAGAGCCAGCAATGCGTATCCAGCAACAGCCTCATGCCTCGAAGCCCTTTATGACATCGGCAGGCAAGGGGTCATCGAAATCATCCGGAACGGTGAACAAGCCGCGATCCAACCCCGGCACACGCGCCTTGCTTCCATCATGCCAGGGCACGATGCGGGCCACACGTTTTCCGGCTTTTCCAATAAGCACCTCTTCCCCGGCGGCGACGCGCTGGAGAAGCCGTGACAAGTGCGTCTTGGCTTCGTGGATATTGACTTCGATCATGACGCTCCCTTTCGATGCGTGTCTCCGGCCATGCCCGTCGCCGGTTGCCATTCAGATCGAGAATAAGATACGGTTAGTCCATCGATTAGTCAACTCATATCAGAACAAACTTCCCACCGGAACGAGACCGGCCCCGCCGAACGCGATGGAGAGGCCGTAGCCGGTATCCGTCATCCAGACATACCAGGAACCCGGCGGGATCGAACCGTCGCCCCACTGCGAATACACGGCCAGATCCGTGCTGCCCATGCCGTCATAATCCCCCGACACCGGCACGAACCCGGGACCGCCCCAGCGGTCCCCATAGAACATGGGATAGCCGGCATAGAGGAACACATACCATTCTCCGGAAGCCTCCTGGTAAACCGCGTAATCGGAAAAACCGTCGCCGTCAAAATCCCCGCGTACCGGCGTGTACCCTGCCCCCCCCCACGGAAACGCCCAGGTCAGCACGCCCTGCTGGAGCGACCAGACATACCAGAGTCCGTTTTGTTGGTCGTATACCGCCAGATCGGTGATGCCATCGCTGTCATAATCGGCATTGACCGCCTGAAAACCCGTTCCGCCCCAGGGCCCGTACACGCCCGAGCCAATCCATTTCTGTTTCTTCAACGAATAGAGATACCAGAGCCCTTCCGTCTGTTGGACAACGGCCAAGTCGGTCGCGCCGTCGCCGTCATAGTCGCCCGGGACCGGAACAAAGCCGGACCCGCCGAATGTCAGGCCCCATGTGATGTTGCTTCCCGCCATCGAATACCGGTACCAGGCCCCGCCGACACTGTCGTACACCGTCGGTTCGGCCACGCCATCGCCGTCATAATCGCCCGGAACCGGAAGAAGCCCGTAACCGCCATAGGTAAAGCCATACAGGGGATATTGCCCCTGCATGGTGGCAACATACCACCTGCCTCCCGCCCAGTCGTAGAGCGCCAGATCGTCCCGGCGATCGCCGGTGTAGTCGAGCGGCTTGGCGCCGCTGTTGATGCCGCCATGGGGCGTGTCCTCCGTGATGCCCACCGCGGCCCAGGCCGCGGCCACCACCCCGGTCCAGTTCCGATCCGCTTGCAAGTCGGCGGCGGCCGACAACCACGCCGTGCGCGCCGACGCGTAATCGCTGAACGGCGACAGATACGCGGTGAGCGTTCGATACGCCACGTGCGCGGCGTTCGTCAGACCGAGTCCCGCCACCTGATAGGCCTGGCCGTCATTCGTGCCATGGCCGCCCTCACAGAGCAGGTAAAAGAAAAAATTCTGCACGCCGCTGTTGATGTGGACGCCGCCGTTGTCGTCGGCGCCGGCATACCAGTTCGCGCCCCGGTAGCGGCTGGGTTGTTGGTTGCCCGCCATCAGGTGTCCGGGCAGCAGGCTGCCCGGATCCCGCATGTCGCGCAGGGCCGTGGACGCCCGCCAGCAATCCTCGCCGATCAGCCAGTCGGCGTAGCCCGGCCGGTTCGAGGGATACAGGTCGCGGCCGTCCGGTTGCGAAAAAAATTCCGCCAGCGCGCCAAAGATATCGGAGCACGATTCGTTCAATGCGCCGGACTCATCCTGGTATATCAGGCCCGCCGTCTGCTGATTCACGGCATGGAAGAACTCGTGGGCGGCCACGTCCAGGACGACAAGCGAAACCGCGGTTGTCACGTCGCCGTCGCCGAAATGGAAATCCACGCCGTCAAAGTAGGCGTTCACGTATTGCCGCCCCTCATGCACGTTCGCCGTGGCCCGTGCGCCGTTGCCGTCATAGCTGCGCCGCCCGAAGGTGTCGGCCAAAAAGCGCTGGGTCGTGTTGAAGTTGCGGGCGGCGGACATTTCCGAGAGATCGGAATCGCCCCAGTCCGGGGTCGGGCGCAGGGCATGACCGCGATTGTCCGTATAGCCGTTGGTGGCGGCGTTGACCACGGTCCAGCCGCGGTTCGTATTGTGAAGATAATACGCCGCGTTGGTGAAGACGTACCAGCCGTCCACCGTGGCGCGGCCGCCGGCTTCGCCGGGCAGAAATTGCCCGACGATCGTGGCCACCTGTCCGGACACGGACGGGGGCCGGATGGAAACCGTCCGGCTCGAAAAGGGGCGGGGCGCCTCCGCAAAGACGACGAAAGCCGAGAGCGCCGCCGTCGTCGCGAGCATTAGAAGCCATAAACGCAAATTCATGGGGACAGCATACCACAGGATGAAGCGACGCCGCAACCCCAAGGGAACCGCAGCCGGCAATTTGCATTATGGCGCTTGAGCGGTATGAGAAGCAGCGGGTTCGCAGCCCCCGCTGTACTTTTTGGAG
>JACQHI010000192.1 GCA_016199105.1 Lentisphaerota bacterium
GTTGGCGTGAGCCACGTTGTGGCAACGCCACTCACGTGGGCGTTCTGAATTCCTGGTTTCGCATTTGACCTGCCGGGAAATTGCCGGTATGAAGGAGCCAGATTGATCGGCCTATTTTCGATAATGGAGGGACGACCGTCGTGTCGTCCATATCATGAAAATCGTGATTCTGGTTGGAGACGGGATGGGGGATTATCCCCTGAAAGAGCTGCGGGATAAAACCCCGCTGCAGGTCGCCGCCATCCCGAATATCCGGAGAATTTCCGCCGCGGGAACGGTGCACCTGGTGCAATCGGTCCCCGACGGCATGTTTCCCGGCAGCGATGTGGCAAATCTCAGCCTCATGGGCTTCGACCCCCGCCTGTGTTATACCGGACGCGCCCCCATCGAAGCCGCCGGAGCCGGCATCCCCATGACCGCCGCCGACGTGGCCTTCCGCTGCAACCTGATCACCGTCCAAAACGAGCTGATCGCGGACCACTCCGCCGGCCATATCTCCACGGAGGAGGCCCGTCCGATGATCGAAGAACTGGAACGGAAACTGGGCCGGGACGGACTTCATTTCTTCACCGGAACGGGCTACCGCCATCTGGTGATTTGGGCGAATGGCCCCTGCGCCCTGACCACGACGCCGCCGCACGACGTCCTCGATCAACCGGTCAGCCGGCATCTTCCCCAGGGCGAACGTCGGGAGGAACTGCTGCGCCTCATGGACGCCTCTCGATCGCTGTTGGCCGATCATCCCGTCAACCGCCGGCGCCGCCAGGCCGGGAAGTCCGAAGCCACTCAGATATGGCTGTGGGGACAGGGCCGACGGACCGCCCTGGCCGGCTTCCGTGAACTCTACGGACTCAGCGGTGGGGTCATTTCCGCCGTGGACCTCGTTCGCGGCATTGGCCGCCTGGCGGGGCTCGAAGCGGTGCTCGTTCCCGGCGCCACGGGTTTCGTCGACACCAATTATGCGGGCAAGGTCGAGGCGACGCTGAAGATACTCCAGCAGCACGACTTCGCCTTCGTTCATGTCGAGGCGCCGGACGAATGCGGGCATTCCGGACAACGGGACATGAAAATCAAAGCCATCGAGGCGTTCGACCGTGAAATCGTCGGCCCGGTCTGGCGCGCCCTGGAGACGGCCGGCCGGCCCTATCGCCTGCTGATCTGCACGGACCACCGGACGCCGGTCGCCGTCCGCAACCACACCGCGGAGGCGGTTCCCCTGGCCGTCCTGAACGGGCCGGTGGGCGCGGTGACCCGCGAAACGGCTTTTGACGAATTTGTGGATGGCGGCCGGGTTTTCAAAACCGCTTTCGAGTGGATTCAGGAGTGCATTCAACGACGGAGGAACTTATGAAGAGCCTGTATGTCATTCTCGCGGTTTTGCTGATGACGTTCTTTTCCGGCTGCGCAACGCTGCCGGGGGACACGTCCGAGAACGAGGCGGCGGTCCGGGAGCGCGAAGATATGGCGCTACTCCGCGAGGATATTGACCGCATGAAGGGCCAAATGGAAAGCCTGGACATGGAATACCAGCGCCTGACCAAGGACATCGAGAAAATCCGGGCATCGAAGGACCAGGACCGCGAGTTCCAGAACCGGCTGAACGACCTGGAGAGACGAATCCAGGCCGTGGACGCCGCCCGTGAAAAGGACAAGCAGGCCATCCTGGACGATTTGAGCAAGAAGATGGAAACCATCTTCAAGAGCACCGCGGGCCGGCCCTCGGGCGGCTCCAAGACTTCAGCCACGACGTCCAAGAGCTCCGGCGCCACACCGCCACCTTCAGGCAAGGGAACCGAACATGTCGTCAAGGAAGGGGAAACGCTGTCGGCCATTGCCGCGACCTATCACGTGAAATCCGCGGCCATCATCGAGGCGAATCAACTGACCGAGCCCGACACTCTCAAGCCGGGCCAAAAATTGGTCATCCCGGGGCCGTAAGCATAAGAGGGGCAAGTGTTCGGTGTTCAGTGTTCAGTTTTTTGCAGGTTCAACGGTTCACGGTTGGGAGGTTCACGGTTTTGGGGAGTTCGCTAGAAAAATCGGCAACCGTTGAACGATGAACCGCTGAACCTTGAACCATGCCGGGTTTTGGTTGGGCAAGGCGTCTCTGCCGAATCGTGTCTTTTCCGGACGGCTCACCTCGGCCTTGCCTGGAGGGGATGCCAGTTCATTGGCACAGTTCCGCGTTGACTCTTGCAGCAGTGTAATATACATTTGATTCTGTATATCGGAACTTCGAGTTGGACATCAGGAGGACTGTGCGATGAAGGCAACGGCATGTGACTTGAGATATCACCTCAAATCCGTGATGGAATCCGTGCAACGGGGCGAGGACGTGTTCATCACCAATCGAGGAAGGATCAAGGCGAAGATTGTGCCTGTGGACTCGCCCGCGAAAGAGAGCGAGGAGGAGAATCTCTTTGTCGGGATGTGGAAGCATCGGAAAGACATGAAGGACGTTCGAACCTATTTGCGCCAGATTCGGCGGGGAAGATTTTCGTGATCGTGGATACCGACGTTCTCATCTGGGCATCGCGCGACAACAAACCGGCGGTGCATGCCCTGGAGCAGAACCGGGGGTTCCGGATTTCGGTCGTGACCTACGCCGAGATCATTCAGGGCTCTCGCGACATGGACGAGGTGCGGAAGTTCCAAAAAGGTCTGCGGCTTTGGGCATCCGCGATTCTCCATATCGACGAGTCGATATCGCAGCACGCGATGTTCTTCGTTGAGCGCTACGCGCTGGGCCACTCTGTCCATCTGGCCGACGCGCTGATCGCGGCGACCGCCATTCATTACGGAGAACCGCTGCTGACCGGGAACAGGAAGCACTATGCCGTGATCCCCGATCTGGCGTTGCGGGAGTTTCGGTCCTGAACGTACGCGAGCGCGAACAACGCATTAAGCTGGTCATCCCGGGGCCGTGAGCATAAGAGGGGCAAGTGTTCGGTGTTCAGGATTCGGTAAAGCCCCTGGACGAGAAACGGCGAACGCATAACGTCGAAGTGCAGATCCGATCCGGACTTCGGTCTTATTGCAGCATGTTCCCGTGGCTGCGTCCATGAGGACGTGGCCGCATTTCCTCCCCGGAGCCGCCCCGATCCGGATCGGGGCGGCCACAGGGAGGGGACTTGGGTTACGGCCCTTTGCTCTACTAATCGTTTAATATGGCAGAGCAGGCACACATTTTCACCTGGCGCGAAGCCGCATTCCCGCCAGTTTTCCGCTCGTCTTTTTCCCTCTGCTCGGCTACTCTACCGGAGTTGGCTTTGAGGGGCGGGCGGATTCTGCGCCGGATAAGATCAATACCGTGGAGGGGAACTCGAAGAAATGAGATTTGATTATTCCCGACATGCGGAGGAGGAACTGACGCGGCGCGGCATTGCGCGGGCAACGGCTGATGCGGTATTGCGAAGCCCAGGGCAGATCGTTTTTGAACGAGCACCAAGAAAAGCGTATCAGTCGAAAGTAGATTTAGGCGGGCGTATGTTCCTGGTGCGCCTGATTGTGGATGAATCCACACATCCCGCTGTGGTCGTGACGGCGTATCGAACGAGCAAGATCGCGAAGTATTGGAGGCGGCAATGAAAGTGACCTATGATCCCGAAGTGGATGTTCTACGAATTGTGTTGAGCGGCACGCCGATCGAGGAGAGCGACGAAAGCAAGCCCGGTATTATACTCGATTATGACAAAGCCGGGAACGTGGTGGGAATGGAAATCCTTGATGCTTCCCGGCGAACGGATAATCCACAGACAATGGAATATGCCATTGCCAGGCCCGCGGGCGCGGATCCGACATCCGTCCTTATCCGAGAGAAACCGGCCGCGAAGTACGGCGCTCGTTCGCTCAAAGCGAAACCCCGACAAGGATAGCGCCGACCAGATACGGGGTGGGACGGTTATGGGACGGTAACAGACGATCGTAAAATTGCGTGTAACTCTTCAGTTCGGCTTGGAGGGGGGGGCGGTCGTGCGAAATTTTCGATTTTTAGTTCGTTGAAGATTGAGACGCGATTCCCCCTACATGTCGTCAAGGAGGGGGAAACGCTGTCGGCCATTGCCGCGACCTATCACGTGAAATCCGCGGCCATCATCGAGGCGAATCAACTGACCGAGCCCGACACTCTCAAGCCGGGCCAAAA
>JACQHI010000195.1 GCA_016199105.1 Lentisphaerota bacterium
GTCCGGCGAATCCGGAGGTTTCCTGGAGTCGGTGGAGGCGGGAGCGGACGGGTGGACTGTCAAGGGCTGGGCGGGCGATGTCCGGACTCGCAGGCCGGCGCGCGGGATCTTGCTCTTTTCGGGATCTGCACGCGTTGGGTTTTTGCGTCCCACCTTGCCCCGGTTTGACGTCCGGAAAACAAGTCAGGCCACGTCGTTATTGTTCACCGGGTTCGAGGCGCGGTTGCCGCCGGGCTTCACCAACGCGGCGTCCCTGCAGGCCGTGGCGGTGTTCGACGATCGGACGTACTTGCTGCTCTCCCGGTTGTGGTGAGAAGAAGCCCTGGGGGGCGATTCCAGATTCCAGATTCAATCCGCCTGATCGGATGGTTTATCGTTCAAGGGCGGTTATTTCGCCTCCGGAATGGCACAATGGCAGTCTGCGCAAGCGGTCCCGAGCATCCTCTCGGCATCCAGAATGGCAACGCCATCCATATCAGGCGGTAGCTTTCCACTCGCCGGCAGGAACAATCCCAGGTGGACTTGAGTCTTACCGGACAGAGGAGGGGCTTGACGATTTTTGAGAGCATGGATGATCGTGCCCACCTTTGAACTCGTTGCGTCCCTCATCCACTTGCATTCGCCCAGGAACGCGTGCCGCCGGTCGGAGGAAACGGAGACCACGTCCCATTCCTCGCCGGTTGACTCGCGGCTGGCCCAGTAGCGTCCGGCGGGTTCCCATTCGACATCCTGATATCTGAGCCGGTGCCAGTGCTGCCGGCACACGTCTTCCCAAACGGCGGCCACGTGGTGGGTCCATGCCTCGCGCGCATGTTGCCGGGCTGTCTCTGCGCCCAGATTCAACCCGCTCAGATACGGCCGCACGCAGGCATACCACATGGCCAGGAAAGGATCGGCCAACTTGTAGAATGCGCGTCGGCCACCGGCCACCGGCCGACCGCTGTCGAAGTCGTACGATGCTTGGCGCTCAATCAGTCCGAGGTCCGCGAGATGTCGCAAGGGCTTGGCCAGCGTGGTGTCCTTCACGCCGAGCCGCGCCGCCAATTCCGAGGGACGACGCGCCCCACGGCCAATCAGTTCGCAGACCGCCCGCTCCAAGGCGGCGGCCTCTTCGTCTCGCAGCACTCGCTCCGCCTCGTCGTGCAAGACACCCTGCGGCGAAAACACGAGGTGCTCCAGCGCGTCCTCAACCTTCGTGTATCGGCGTTCACGCATCAGATCCCAGTAGCGCGGCACGCCACCGAACGCAGCAGTGACCTCGATGGCTGTGATGGCATTCGGGAGTCCCAGAGCCGCACGGATCTCCGTGGCGGGCATTGGCTGGAGCCGCAGGAGCATTTGCGCCCGGCCATACAGTGGCGCGTCGGAATTCAACACGAGCCCCTGCATCATGCGTTGACTGGACCCGCAGATGATGATCGGCAGGCGATGGGCGTCCGGCGCGTCCACCATGGCCTGCAGTACCGAAGGCAGTTCCGGCGCCGATTGCGCCAGATAGGGGAATTCGTCCAACACGAGCACGGGAGCCTCAGGCGGCCCGCCTGCAACGCCGGGCGTAGCACGGCGGGCAGGCCATTGCCGTTTCAAAGTATCCAGCAGGGTCCGCCATGAGGGGTATACGACCTCGCCGAAACCGGGTACCACGGACTGAAGATCCTCAGCCAGCGCCGTTCGTTGGGAAACAGGAGTTCCCTCCGTGGCCTGTATATAGCAGCCCGCCGTGCCCCTGAGCCAGTGGCGCAGAAGCGACGTCTTGCCCAGACGCCGCCGGCCGTGAATAACGCCCAGACGCGGTTCGTGTGCCCGCCAATCGCTCAACGTCTCCAGTTCCTTTTTCCGGTTCCAGAAGGCATCCTCTGCACTATTCTTTTTAGAATTATTCTTCATGGCATAATACTACCATAAAGAGGATGGCTGTCCAGTAATCATGATTCTTTCCCTTGTTACGCTTTCCATAACAGGAGATTCATGGCCTGTTGGGCCATGTGATCTGCTACGCCGCTGTTCAAGAAGGCGTGATGCTGACCGCGGTCAGCCCAGCAGAGAGCGGACGGTGGAGGCGATGGTGTCCGGATCCAGACGATAGTGGTCCCTGAACCAGTCACGGCCGCCGAGCTGGGAGGCATATTCATCGGGGATGCCGAGCTTGATAAAGCGACCCGCATAATGGTGCTGAAAGAGCACTTCGGTGATGGCGGTGCCCAAGCCGTTGATCACATTGTGTTCCTCGACCGAAACGATGGCTTTGCACGTGGCGGCCACGGCCACCACCCCGACTTCGTCAAACGGTTTGAGCGTGTGGGCGGAATACAGGCGGCAGGGAATGCCCGCTTCCGCCAGTGCCTGGACGGCCTTCAGACAGCGCGGCAGAAGGGTGCCGGTCGTAATGATGGCGGCCTCCCCATTCTCCCGGACACACCCCAGTTTTCCGAGCACGACCGGTGCGGTCTCAATGTGAACGCGGATATCGTTATTACTACCGAGTCTGAGATAGCAGGGATTCAGCAGGTTCAACGATTGGCGCAGCAACGCCTCGCATTCCAGGGGATCGCCGGGAGAGAGAACGGTCATGTTGGGGAGAGCCCGTGTGATGGCGATATCCTCGATGGCGTGATGCGTCATACCCTCCATGCCATAGGACAGACCGCTGCCGACCCCCACGAGCGTGACGGGAAGACGAGGAGCGCACAAGTCGGACCGAATCTGATCGAGGGTCCGGAAAACCAGGAACGGCACCATGGAATAGCAAAACGGGCGGAAGCCCCGCATCGCCATTCCGGCGGCCAGCCCGATCATGTTGGATTCGGCGACCCCCACGTTGGTGATATGTCCGGCGTATTTGTCGAGATAAGGCGTCAACACCCCGAATCCAAGGTCGGCGGTCAGCAGATGGAGGGGGTGGCCCTCATCCACGAGTCGAAAGAAGGACTGGAAAAATGTCGAGCGCATGATGAATTATAAAGCCGGTGATCCCGACAGTTCCTGTAAGGCGGCGCGATAGTCGTCTCCTTTCGGACAGCGATAGTGCCACAACAACTGGTTTTCCATGAAACTGACGCCCTTGCCCTTGAGGGTGTGGGCGATGACGGCCAGCGGCTTGGGGGAGGCGCCGAGGCGCGAGTGGGCATCCCACAAGGCCCGGTGATCATGACCGTCCACCTCGATGACCTCCCAGCCGAACGCCTGCCAGCGGGTTGCATGATCGGTGGGAAACAGGATGTCCTTGGTGAAGCCCATGGCCTGAATCTTATTGGCATCGAGCGTCATGCAGAGCCGGTTGAGCTTGTGGTGCGCCGCAAAAAGGGCGGCTTCCCACACGGAGCCTTCGTTCGTTTCGCCATCCGACTGAATAACAAAAACGCGTGCGTCGCTCTTTTGCTTGCGAGCGGCAAAGGCAAGTCCAGCCGCTATGGGTAGGCCGTGCCCGAGGGAGCCCATGTTGGCTTCCAAACCGATGGCAGGTTCGAAATGCGGATGATGTCCGATGCGCGTTCCGTTTCGGGCGAATGTCTCGAAAACATCCTCCGGTAGAATGCCTTTCCGATGCAAAACGGCATACAACGCCGCGCAAGAATGGCCTTTGCTCAAGATCAGCCGATCCCGCTCGGGGTCAGCGGGTCGGCCGCGCAGGATGCCCGAGTAGAGCACCGCCAGGATATCGGTCACGGAATACGCCGATCCCAAGTGGCCGGTCCCGGTCTGTTCGCACATGTTCAGGACATCGATGCGGACGGCTTTCGCCAATTCGACCATCTCACGAATATCGGGTATTGGTGTCATGTCATTACCGTCTGAACGCGAATTTTCCGCCCCAGAAGCCGTCATACCCTGCCCGCAGTGCTACAGCGTTGCAGGCGGGTATGGCGGCCTACAGAAGGCAAGGATTCGATGCATACTCCGACGGCTGTTCCGGTACGTCAGCCATTCGCCACATCTTCCCCTTCCGCCCATTTCCAGAATGGCACCATTGTGATCTCCTCGCACGGATTTGCCTCATCCATCCAGGTTACAATCAGGCCCTTGGCCACCTTTAACGTACGCATCGCGGTTTTCAAGGCCCGAACTTCACGTGCTGCCGCCAGTTCATCCCGCAGCGACCAGCAGGCCTGAATCAATTGCAAATCCCCGCTTGTGGTGTCCGCGTAAACGAAATCAAC
>JACQHI010000196.1 GCA_016199105.1 Lentisphaerota bacterium
CTGGGGGAACTGCTCCAAAAAGTACAGCGGGGGCTGTGAACCCGCTGCTTCTGATGCCGCTCAAGCGCCATAATGCGAAATTGCTGAGGTTACTCCTTCTTGCACTTCTTGCAACAGATGTCGTGTATGCACTTCATGAAAGTCGTGACGAATGCAAAAATGACGATCAACAACACGACCTGCCCGAATAACATCCAGCTCATGCGTGCCTCCTCATGTTTAACTTTAGCGGTATCATGATCGATACCGCTTCGTCAATTATTCTTTAGATTAAGCCGGCCTTGCGGGCGAGCGCCATCAGGTCCTCGCCGATTTGCGGCCAGGGCGTGGCGAGAATGGCGCGTCGGCCGACGAGCACGATGTCCACGTCGCGCTTCCGGAATTCGCCCCGGTGGCGGCGGTAGGTTTCGCGGAGCAGGCGCTTGGCCCGGTTGCGGGCGACGGCGTTGCCGAGAGTCCGGCTGGCGACCACACCCAGACGCAGGGCGGCTCCTTCGCCCCGCCGGAGCCAGAGCACCATGGTGCGGCCGGCGTAACGGCGTTGCTGATCGAACGTTTCGCGGAAATGGACGGAGCGGGTCAGGCGCTGGTTCCGGGAAAGCCGCTGATCGGATGTTTCCACCGGACACTCACACCGTCAGTTTTTTTCGTCCTTTGCGGCGGCGGCGGGAAAGGACGACGCGTCCATTGGCCGTGGCCATCCGTGCGCGGAAGCCGTGCTTGCGCTGGCGTTTAATGCGTGATGGATGATACGTGTGTTTCATGGTTCCTTTGGTTTTCCAATGTGCGGATAGCCTAGCGGGTTCCCGCGCCATGTCAAGGGCGCGATTTTCGCGCTTGACGGACGCTCCTTTTCACGGACACTTCCCGAAACGCCTTCAACCGCAACGGCACTGAAAGGAAAGCGCAGGCATGATCACGGCACAAAGGGCAGGACTCCGATGGCTTCTGGCGGCGATCGTTTTAACGGCGGCTCTGGCGGTCCCCTCGTCGGGCGTGGAGAAAAAAAGCGGAAAGACCAAGGCCGCGCCGGCGAAGGCTTCGAAAACGACGACAACGAAGAAAGCCGATACCATTGCCCGGAACCCCTACCTCGGCGCCATCGTCATGGATGCCGATTCCGGCCAGGTGCTGTTCGAGGACAATGCCGACGGAGTGGGCTATCCCGCGAGCGTGCTGAAATTGATGGATCTGTTGATCGTTCTGGAGAAGGCCAAGGCCGGCCAGCTCAAGCTGGACGACAAAATCACCGTCACGGCGGAGGTCTGCGGGATCGGCGGCACGCAGGTGTGGCTCAAGGAGCACGAGGTGTTTTCCGTGGACGAGCTGTTGTATGCCCTGATGATCCGCTCGGCCAATGACGCCGCCCTGGCGCTGGCGTTGCACGCGGCCGGCAGCAAGGACGCGTTTGTGGAACTCATGAATCAGCGCGCGGCGGCCCTGGGCATGAAATCCACGAAGTTTCATTCCGTGCACGGGCTTCCTCCCGCGTCGGGCGGGATGCCGGATGTCACGACGGCGCGGGACCTGGCCCTCCTGGCCCGCGAGTTGCTGCGCCATCCCGAAACTCTCCAGTACACCTCGGTCCGGGAAAAGGTCTTCCGTCAGAATCCGCTGACGGTCATGCAGACGCACAACCGCCTGCTGGGGAAATACGAGGGGTGCGACGGACTGAAAACCGGTTATTTCTCCAAGGCCGGTTTCTCCCTGGTGGCCACGGCCAAGCGGAATGACCGGCGCCTGATTGCGGTCCTGTTGGGGAGCACGGCCAAGGAGGTGCGTGACCCCAAAGCCGCCGAATTGCTGTCCAAGGGTTTTGCGGCGCTGGGGGGCGGCGCCAAACCGGCGCCATTGGCGACGGCAGCGGCGGTGACCGGCCGGACGGCAATGGCGGCCGCCACACCGGCAACGGATGATGTGCAGGCCGTCCTGTCTCTCCCGGATGAACAGTCCGAATCCGATCAGGACGAGGAGGAAGCCGGGCCCGCGAACGGCGGCCGTCAAACCCTGCTATTGGTGTTTGTGACCCTGGCCGTGGCGATGATCATTCTCGCGACCTTCCTCATGCTGCGCCGCAAAGATCCGAACGAGCCGTAAGCCGGACGATTTTGGACGTGAGTCCCGTTGGGACGGGCCAACGTCCCTCACGGGATTGTTCCGAATTCCAATTTCCGTTTTGTGCCCTCTCCGAGGCTTTCATTCGCGGTATTAGCGGGAAAAAATTCGGAATTCTGCCCGCGAATCTATCCCCCTTCACGAAGCCGTTACGGCGGGACAAGCGCTAATTTCAGAATTCCTGATCTCGCCGGAAAATGAGTTGGCCCAGGTAGGGACGGCTCGCCGAGCCGTCCGCGCCGATTTACGGCGCGTCCCGCCATGGCGGGATAAATTCGGCGCTTGCCCCGCTCTGTGGCGGGGACCGCGCCCCACCCAAATGGGCGAATTCATTTTCCGGAAATCATGGCGGATTTCCGCCCGAGATATGGACGTCTAAAGTTTGTCTTTTCGAATCGTCAGTCACGAGTTCTGAAGCATAGCTGCCACACCGCCTTTCGTTTCCGCGCAAGCGTTTCCGCGCCCGCGCGCGCCATCGCCGCCTGACGCTCGTCCGATTCGTCCGCATAAATGAACCACTCCGTGCGTTGCGCCAACTCATAGGCCAGCGCGGCCGCGTCTTTCCCCAACACCAGCGCATAACCGCGCGCCACGCGGGCGTCCTTGGCGATGGCCGCGGCCAAGCCGGCCGCGCCCCGCCCGAAAACATGAAGGCGTCCCTTGTCCGTGCTGACGACCAACCGTCCATTCGCGACCGCGAGCCCGGCGGCGAGTCCGTCCACCGGCGCCTGCCATAGTTGCTTGCCCGTCGCCGCATCCC
>JACQHI010000199.1 GCA_016199105.1 Lentisphaerota bacterium
TCCGGCTGGATCCCGAAGACAACGATCGACTCCGGGCATTCCCCCAGCGTGCGGGACAAGGCGATGGCCTGAAGAACATCCCCTTCGTGCAAGGAAAAGCCGGGGAGCTTTTTGCCTGTCCGCACCTCCTCCGGCGTGAAGCGGCGGATCGTGCCGGGCGTTTCACCCATCCGCGCGCAGTCGAGCAGGATGGCCCGCTTTCGGCCCGCCAGGGCATGGACCAGTCGCAGGCCGGACGCGCCCAGATCCACGAAATCCACGCCCGGAAAACCGGACGCGCGCGCCTTCAGTCGATGGAGCAGATGGATGCCGACGCCCTCATCCGACATGAGCGTGTTGCCAAGCCCGATGACGACAATTTTTTTCATGCGCTTCAGACGGCTTCATGTGGGGCCTCCGCTTGCGGGCGGCCTCCGAGATCGGAGCCGAACGGACGGCGTCGCGCGAGCCCCACATGACCACCATGACAGAGGTCTGCAAACTACACGAACTCGACATCCAGGCAATGCGTGGAGCAGGACACGCACGGATCATAGGAGCGCACCAGCATTTCGAGGAGATGGCGGATCTCGTCCTGGCTCCGGTCGATGATCCGGGGCACCAGGGCTTCGAAATCCTTCTGGATGTTGGCATGATTCTGATTGGTGGGAATGCAAAGGTTCGCCCGCTCGCAGACGCCGTTTTCGTCGAACACATAACGATGGAAAAGGATGCCGCGCGGCGCTTCCACAGCCGCGGCGCCGTCACCCGCCTTCGGCGTCACTTTCGGCCGTTCCGGCCTGATGCCGGCGGTCAGAAGCCGATCGATCAACTGCAGGGAGTGTTCCACGATCTGGACGGTTTCCACGACCTGCGCCACGCTGTTCATGTAGGGATTGCAACAGCCTTTCTTCAGCCCGAAGCGCCCGGCCGTTTCCTTCGCCAGCGGCAACAGATGATCGGCATTCAAGTTATAGCGGGCCAGCGAACCGACCGCATAGGAGTCCCGGTGCCACCGGGTCCACTTGGCCGTGGATTGCGGCGTCACGTATTCGTTCACTACCGACTCGAATTTCTGGGGCGAGACCGTTTCCCGGGTATCCGTGCTCCCGATGTCGCCGTGATAGAAGGTGTATTCGCCCGGATTCACAAGGCCGACATATTCCGTCGGCCGGTCGAACGCCGGCAATTTTCCGGCCAGGCTCAGGACCGCATCGGCCAGCGTGGTGAGCGCGGGGACGATGTCCTTCAGGCGTTGCTGAAGGTCGCGCAGCTCGGTCTCCGCCGGCAGGCGGGCGAAGCCGCCCGGCTTCAACGTCACCGGATGCGTCATGCGTCCGGCCAGCAGCTCCATCCACTGGTTGCCCAACCGGTGGATGCGGATGACGGTCTTCACCAGGTCCGGATGCGAGGAGGCCAGCGGCACCACCGATTTCTGCCCCAGCAAGTCCGGCGCGACCAGGTATCCCACGTGGAGGCTGTGGCTTTCCAATTGCTCGGAATAATGGGTCAACATCCGCAACGTCTCGGTCTGTTCGGAGCCCCGGATATTCATGGCGTTTTCGATCGCCCGGATGGCGGCCAGGGAATGCGTGACGGAACAGATCCCGCAAATCCGGGAGACAATCGTCTGGATATCCTCCCAACTCCGTCCCCGGACCATGGCCTCGAAAAAGCGCGGCGCCTCGGGCACCTGCCACTCGATCTTCCTGATCGCGCCGTCCTTGGCGTTCAGCACGATGGTTCCGTGCCCCTCGATGCGGGTCACATGATGCACCTGGATATCGATCGTCCTAGACATTCGCAAACTCCTGGCGGCTGCCGAACAGCAGCATCCGGCTTTTCAAATCCTCGACCGTCCTGCCGTAGCGCGCCATGACATCCCTGGCCGCGTTGACGTTCGGCTCGTCCACGGCGCCGCGGCAGCCGAAGCACCAGAAACCGGCGCTCGGGCACGGGGCGTTGCAGCCGGCCCGGGTCAGCGGACCCAGGCAGATTTCCTGGTACTCGTACCGGCAGACGTTTTCCCTCTTCTTGCACTCCACGCAGACCGGATAAGACGGGATCACCGGCGTCTTGCCCGTGGCGAGACACCGCACGATGGCGGCGAATTCCTTGTTGTTGATGGGGCAGCCGTGAACCTTGAAATCCACCTTGACCACCTCGTCCACGGCCTTGACCCGCGCCGTAGCCAGATGCGGCATGGCGGCGGCCTCGCCATATACGCAGCGCTTGACGTCCTCCAGCTCGAAATTGTCCTTCAACTTGTTCACGCCGCCGAGGGTGGCGCAGGCGCCGAGCGCGATCAGGATTCCCGCGCGCTCCCGGATTTGCTTCAGGCGCGCCTCATCCTCGGGCCGCGTGATGGACCCCTCGACGATCGCGATGTCGTAGGACTCGCTGTGGTCCGACATCGCCTCGCGCCATTCCACGGGCTGAACGACCGTCAGCAGGTCGAGGATTTCCTCCTCCAGGTTGACGATCTGGAGCTGGCATCCCTCGCAACAGGCGAAATCGAATATGGCCACCCTGGGTTTACTCATTTAAATCGCCTCCCTGACGGCCGACACATCGGCGTACCGGAACACGGGCCCTTTCTGGCATACGTAGAGGCCGTTCACCTGGCAATGCCCGCATTTCCCCACGCCGCATTTCATGTGCCGTTCCAGCGAAATGTAAATCCGGTCGTCGTCGAGCTCCCTTTTCCGCAGTTCCATGATCACAAACTTGTACATGATCGGAGGGCCGCAGATGACGGCAACGGTCTTCGCGGGATCCACGGTCACATCGGGCAACAGCGTCGTGATGACCCCGGTATGGCCCTTCCACCGGGGGTCGCCGCGATCCACCGTCTCCAGGAACGTCGTGTCCGGCTGGACTTTCCAGCGTTCCATGTCTTCCGTGAAGAGACGATCCGCCGGCGTCTTCGTCCCAAACAGGATGTTGACCTTCCCGTAATCGCGCCGGTGTTCGAAAACATAGTGGATGGCCGATCGAACGGGGACCAGCCCGATCCCCCCGCAGATAAACAGGATATCCCGTCCCTTCATAGCAGTCTCCACCGGGAAGTGGGTTCCGAATGGCCCCCGGATGCCCGCCTTGTCGCCGGGTTTCAACGCGTGCATCGCTCGCGAGACGTTGCCGACGTTCCGGACCACCATCTGAAAGCTTCCCTTCAGCGTGGGAGACGAGGAAATGGAAATCGGCGCCTCGCCCTGCCCGGCAATGGAGACCTCCACGAACTGGCCGGGCATGTGCCCCAGGTCCGACCCGGAGTCCAACCGGAACTCGAAAAACGATTCCGATGCCGTCATCGGCGCCACCTGCACCGCCGTCGCGGGCATGGGCAGATAGATATCCCCGTTCACAGCCGGTTTCATGGCGCCTCCAGGAGCCGATTATAGACATCCACGGGATTCGAAATGCCGGCGACGCACGCCGTAACGCACCGGCCGCACCCTACGCAGGCGATCTGTCCGATCTTGTCATAGACATATTTCCCTTTGCGGTACCAGCGATGGCGGTAGCGATCGGCCTTGTCCTTGCGAAAATTGTGGGCGCCGGCCACCGTGGCGAAATCCTTGAGCATGCAGCCATCCCAGGTGCGGCAGCGCCGCCCGCATTTCAGGTCCCAATCCACTTCATCCTGCACATCGAAGCAGTAACAGGTCGGACACACCATCACGCAGGAACCGCACGAAAAACAATGGCGCGCCTTATCCTTCCAGACCGGATGCTCGTAGGACCGCTCCAGCAAACCGGGCAATTCCGCGAGACTCGGTTTCAAATCGTGTTTGCGCAGCAGCTTCCGGTTGTCCAGCCAGAGCTGCTCCCGCCGGGCGAGGCTGACGGCATCGGCATCGGGCGCGGAGGCGAGGCTGTCTGTCAGGGCCTTGCCCGCATCCGTCCGGGCATCCACCAGGTAATGATCGCCCACGCGGGTGAGCAGAATGTCGAAGCCCTCGTCCGCCGTGGCCGTTCCCATGCAACCGGCGAACACATTGGGGGAGGCCGTTTGGATGTCGCAGGCGATGAGCACGGCGCCGCGGCGGCGGGCCAGGTAATGCACATCCGCGTAATCCTGCTCGAATAATCGATCCATCTGGGCGATGGCCGCGACGTCATACGGATGAACGCCCAGCAGAATGAACGGTTCGTCGTCCACCACGCTCCGATATCCGGCGGGCCCCGTAAAAGTCAACAGCGTCTCCTGGGGCGGCAGAAAACAAGCTTTCGGCGGAATCAGGGTCACGTCGTAATCCAGCCGCAGATCCCGGGCCCGGGTCAGCGGCGCAAAGACAAACCGCTCTCCCTTGGCCTGGACGCCGATGACCCGGCATTTCCCGATCAGGGATTCCACCCAGGCTTGCATCGCGTTCAGACATAGCTTTTTGGCGTTCATGCCGCGCTCCCTGGATTGACCTCCAACGGCTGTTGACCGGCCGCGCCCGACCCGGCGCA
>JACQHI010000200.1 GCA_016199105.1 Lentisphaerota bacterium
AGTGCGGCGTGTAGGGGTGCCAAATCCGGTCGCGATCCCCGTGAAATGGAATGGATTGTTTCATGGTTGCCATTCACTTATCTGAAATCACTTTTAACTACGAAAGGCGCGAAATATGCGAAACCAGGATGAAAGGGCGAGACGGTGAGTCGGCGAAACGGCGACCAATCGCGATAGTTATTAATCGTATTTACAAACATTGTCTCTCTTGTCCTTCGCCAGTGCACCGTCTCACCGCCTCACCGTTTCGTCGCTTCCGTGCCATTGGACTCCATTTTCGCGCCTTTCGCGTGTTTCGTAGTTCACTCTTTCCCATCCATGGCGGAAGCCTCTGCCGGCTGGATGGATTCGATTTTCAGAACGGTGAGCGACTGGCGGTGTCCGATTTTCCGTTTGTAGCCCTTGCGGCGTTTCTTCTTGAAGGAAATCAATTTGGGGCCGAGGATGTGCTGGACCACCGTGGCCGTGACTTTGACGGCGGCCAGATCCGGCGTTCCGAGCGTGAGTTCCTGCCCGTTCGAAACGGCGAGGACCGGCGTCAGGTCGAGCGAACTGCCCGGCTCCGCCGTCAGTTTTTCGACCGTCAATTGGCAGCCGGCTTCCACGCGGTATTGCTTTCCGCCGGTCTCGATCACAGCATAGGCATTCATTGGCATCCTTCTTTCCCGGACTTCGGCCCTTCAATTCAAAAGACTGGGGGAGTGTACTAAAGGCCGATACGATGTCAACAGGGAATTTTGGCTTTGCGGAGGATGCTGAGAGGACAGGATTTCGATGAACCACAAAACACACGGAATACACGAAAAAACCGGGGAGACGAATGGTCCGGACATCGGCCGGGTGACGATGGGGGGCGTGCAACGTTGTGGGCAGGCGGGCAGGGGTACAGCAGGCGCTCTTGTCCGCCATAGCTCTTTAGCGGCGGCGGAACGAGCCTGCTGTTCTTCCACGAGAGTGGCGTTGCCACAACGTGGCTCACGCCATAATGCGAATCGCTGCGATCTGGCCGCCGACAATCTGGCCGCCGACATTGACAATGGCCGGTTGTCCGGTTAATTTATGACACTCTTATGACGAAGACAAAAATCATGGTGGTTGCCGTCGGCGTAATCGTGCTGGCCGTGAGTGCCTTTGCCGGGGACATGACCCCTGACGAGATATTCGAAAAGGTCAAAACCACGTACGGATCCATGCAAACCTACAAGGCGGAAGGAACCATCACGACAGACAGCGATACCGGCGGGAAGACGATGAAAATGGAGACCTCGTTTTCGATGCTCCTGAAGAAGCCGAATTGCTATCTCATTTCCTGGACCCAGAAAGATATGCCGATGCCCGGCATCTCTCACTCCGGAACCGTATGGAGCGATTCAACTCAACCCTATTTGTACACAGGACGACCCGATGATGGAGGTCCCCCATGTCCGCCAGATTCCCGGCGAGGGGCGACGCCGCTGGTTTATCGTCTCCTGCGGGGCAAGCGATGCGCCGCCGGTATGGTTCGCTGGCGACGACCTTCTCGCACCTGCCGAACGGTCGCGAGGACTGCCGATCGGGAACCTGACCAGCCAGTTGTGGGCCAACCTGTATCTGGACCGATGCATCGAATCGGAACAACAACAACGGGTTTCGGTTGGTGTTGTCTCGCCGATCCGCCGTCGCCAAGGCTATGGCGGGACAGGGCGCTTGTGCATGTTTGGAAGATGTGAAGGCCGAGAGCGGGGATGGTCGGGGCTGTTCCCGGAGAGATCTCACAAGCCCAGTCCGGTTATCCGGTGTTCCGGCGGTTTACGATCGTCCGGGACCGAAGACGCGGCGCCGGGACGGGGTTGGCACCTCGATGCTTCGGGGGAACGTCCCGTTCCGGCAAGCGCGTGGGAGACGGGCGTTCGTATTTGTTGCGCACTCGGCGGTTGACAGGCGGCTCGATTAGTATAATCTTGCGGCATGTTAAAACAGGTGGTGAAATTCGCGAATCGAAAACAGGAATTGGCGTTCCTCTCTCGGGCTTTCCGCTCTTCCGACGCCGAATTATTGATACTCTACGGTCGGCGGCGCGTGGGGAAGACGGCGCTGTTGCGGCATTTTGCGGAGGCGGCGCCCGTGCCTGTGTTTTATCATGTGGCCGTGCAGACGACGGCCCTGCAGGAATTGTCTCGTTTCAGCGCGGGGTTGGCGGACTTTTTCGGCGATCCGGTTCTGAAGCTTCAACCGCTGGGTTCCTGGGAGGCGCTGTGGCGGTATCTGGCCCAGCGGGCCGGCCAACAAGCGTTCGGGTTGATGCTGGACGAATTCCCCTATGCGGTGGAGGGGGAACCGGCGTTGCCGTCGGTTCTTCAGGCGGTGTGGGATCAATCGTTGCGGTATACCGCCCTGAAACTGGTGTTGTGCGGATCGAGCATGGGGATGATGGAGCGGATCGGCCTTTTGCCGTCAGGCCCATTATATGGACGAAGAACCGGCCAATGGAAGGTCCTGCCGTTGACGCCGGACATGCTGGGAGAACTCTGGCCGGTTCGAAAGGCGGCGGAGCTTCTGGAGGCCTATTGCGTCGTGGGCGGGTCGCCGTTGTATATCACGCGCTTCGATCGGCGTCAGTCCCTGTTCGACAATCTGCATCGGCACATTCTGACGCCGGGCGCGGTCTTGTATGACGAGCCGTTGTTTCTGCTCAGGGAAGAGATACGGGATCCCCGCGTTTATCAGTCCATCTTGAGCGCCATCGCCGGCGGGGCGCGGAAGTTTTCGGAGTTGTCGGGGAAAACCGGTCTGGACAAGGCGCATTTGACTCGTTACGCGGCGATCCTGGCCGATCTGGGGCTGGTCCATCGCGAGATACCGGTGACCGAACCGCATCCGGAAAAATCGCGGAAGGGCCTTTACCGCATCAGCGATCCTTTCTTGTCGTTCTGGTACCGGTTTGTGTTTTTCAACCGCGACCGGCTGGAGGCCGGTCGCTCAAGAGAGGTGTTGAACGACACCATCAAGCCGCAGTTCGATCTCTATGTCTCCAGGGTGGTGGAGCCGGCGATTGGGACGTTATTCCGGTCCGTTTGGAAGTCGGTGGTGTCGTTCGAACCCGCGTTTGAAGGGAGGCACTGGTCGGAAAACGAGGAGTTCGACTGGGTGCTGTTGAATCGGGACCGCACGGAGGGGACGGTGGTTGAAGTCAAATGGACGCGTTCGCCGTTTGCCGGTGATGCGGTGATGGCGTCCTTGCTGAAGAGGGGGGAGCAGTGCCGGGTCTTGCAGGGGTGCAAACTCGGGGGGGTGGTGGTGTCGCGGTCCGGCTTTTCGGACCGGCCCGAATCGGGAAAAGGCCGCCGTTTTATTGACCTTCAAGAACCATTGAATTGAGGGTTGCTCCCTCCACGTCTCCACGAGAAACAGTCCATATGTTTCACGTTCGATTTTCCTGCGCGTCCGCGTGTTGACGCGCCCCGGCGGGTGAAGTATCTTTCCGCGATGAGAACCATAGGCGTAGTCACCGGCGCGCGTTCCGATTACGGTATTTATCGGCCGCTCCTTCAGGCGATACTCCCGGACGGCGCGCTCCGGTTGCATCTCTTGGTCACGGGGATGCACCTGTCCCGCGACTTCGGTTATACCGTGAGACAGATCGAGGAGGACGGGTTCCCGATCGGCGAGCGGGTGGAAATTCCACTGGCCTCCGACACGCCCGAGGCCGTGGGGCTGGCCATGGGGGAGTGCACGGCCGGCTTTGCCCGGGCCCTGGCGCGCCTCCAGCCGGACATCCTCGTTGTGCTGGGGGACCGCTTTGAAATGCATGCCGCCGCCATGGCGGCCGTCCCGTTCTGCATTCCCCTCGCCCACATCGCCGGCGGCAACGTCACGGTGGGCGCCATTGACGAGGTGTTCCGACATTCCCTCACCAAAGTCAGCCACCTGCATTTCCCGGAAACGGACGCGTCCGCCGCCCGGGTTCTGCAAATGGGCGAGGAGCCCTGGCGGGTGCGGGTGACCGGCGCGCTGGCCCTCGATACGCTGCGGATCCAGCCGTTGCTGTCCCTGGAGGAGCTCGGCCGTCGTCACGGGCTGTCCTTGAAGGAGCCGCCGTTGCTGGTGACGTTTCATCCCGCCACGCGGGACTATGCGCGGACGGAAACGCATTTCGGCGAATTGCTCGCCGCGCTGGAGCGATTCAAGTATCCCGTAATTTTCACCCACCCCAATGCGGACACGGGCGGCCGGGTCATTTTCCGCCTGATGGAGGAATTCGCGAAGCGAAATCGCCTGGCCCATATTCTGCCCAATCTCGGGACGCCGGACTATTTCAGCCTCATGAACGGTGCGGCCGCGATGGTCGGCAATTCCTCCAGCGGGTTCGTCGAGGCGCCGTCCTTCCGTCTGCCGGTGGTGAACGTGGGGGATCGCCAGGAAGGCCGGCTCGCCGCCGCCAACGTGATCACGGTGGAGAGCAGCCGGGACGCGATCGCCGCCGCCCTGTCGAAGGCGTTGAGTCCGGAATTTCGCGCCTCGCTCCAGGGCCTGGTC
>JACQHI010000221.1 GCA_016199105.1 Lentisphaerota bacterium
AATTCGCCCCGACGCGCCTGGAATGTCTGCTTCCAATGCCACGGCAAATGCGGCGGCGACCAATCAGGTTGCAGCAATCCAGTGGATGAAGACACTCGGCGAAGCTCTGGCGGAGGCAATGAAATCGCAGAGAGCCGTGATGGTGGTGGTACTGGCATCGGACAAGGCAGAGCTGACCAAAGAGCAATTGAGCGCTCAGCAACTGGTCTTGACGAACAACCCGACTATTGCGGAAGCGGTCAGGCAGGCGAATTTTTTGGCGGTTCGAACATCTTCGCGTGATTTATTTTCTTTGCGAGACATGAGCACCAACGATCTTCCAATGGTTGCTTTTCTCGCGCCTGACTGGTCTCGAATGACAAAAGGTCAACCCAAAGATATTGAAACTTACATTTGGTTAATCAATCAAGCGTCAATATTTCTTTCACAGTGGAGGAATCAGCAGAAGACAATTGCTGACTCATACTTCGATCGGCCATGCTTTGGTGGACGTCCATACCTCCAATGAAAAAAAGATATCTATGAGTTGCCTGAACTGCTCTATGAGTTCTGATATCACACTGGTAAATCTGAACATGCTGTTTGTGCGGCATGGGGATGGGCGGACGGATCGGGAGAAGCATTTGCCGCTGGGACCTCTGTATCTGACCACGGCGTTGGAGAACAGCGGGTTCGACGTGGATTTCCGGGACTACCAGACGCATGCCGCCCAAGACCCGTTTCTGCCCGAAACCATCGCCGGCTTTCTCGACGACAGCGCGCCGATCCTCGGCGTGAGTTGCATGGCCAACCTCCTGCCGTTCACGTTGCTGGCGCTGGAGGAGTTCAAGAGGAAGAATCCGGACAAGATTGTAGTCCTGGGTGGCGTCGGCTCGAAAGCCGTTGAGCGCGAAATTCTCGAGGCCTGTCCGTGGATTGACGTCATCGCGCGGGGCGAAGGTGAAATCAGCGGGCCGATCCTGATGAAAGCGCTGGGGAACGGCAAGGACTTGTCCGCGGTGCCGGGAGTCAGTTTCAAGTCGGGCGGACGGTATGTCGAGACGCCCCGGGCGCCGCGGCTCAAATCCCTCGACGATATTCCGCCGCCGGCCTTCGCCCATGTCGCTGTTGCCGCCTACGAAGGCTATGGCATGATCACCAGCCGCGGCTGTCCGTATCCGTGCACGTTCTGCTCGGTGGCGCCGGTGTGGGACCGCGAGACGTATTCGCGTTCCGCCGCCGGTGTGGTGGAGGAAATGCGGCGGCTTCACGAGGCGTATGGCATCGAGCTATTCCTCTTCCAGGACGAGTTCTTTGTGAGCGGCAAGGCTCGCGTGATGGAGTTTTGCGCGAAACTGCGCAAATCCGGCATGACAATCAAGTGGAAGGCGTTCGGGCGCGTTGACCTCACCGACGAGGAGATGATGAGGGAAATGGCCGCGACGGGCTGTTGCGAGATCCGTTTCGGCATCGAGTCCGGGTCCGACACCGTGTTGGCGAGGACCCGGAAAGGGTTCGTGGCGGAACAGGCGGTGGACGTCGTTTCCAAGGCCGTGGGCATTTTCGACAGGACGGATTGTTTCTATATCTGGGGTTTCCCGTTCGAGACGCCGGCCGATTTCCATCAGAGCGTATTTCAGATGATTGCGTTCCGCGCGATGGGCGCGCGGATTTTGCCGAGTCTCCTGTGTTTTCTGCCGCAGACGGACATCTATGCTGAAGTGAACAAGAACGGCGGCCTGGAGTTCTGTCCGTATCTCTTCCCGGAATACATGATCACCGGTCACGAGGTGTTGCGCGGCTTGCGCTGCGACATACCGGCGGAACACGGGCGAATATTCGAGTTCATCCGCGGACATCCCGGCATTTTTCCCGGCTTCTTCCACTACAAACTCGAAGACAACGTGCTCCCCAAACTGGCGGTACTCCAGGAGTTCGGCTTCTACGGCCGCGATCGCGACGAGGTTGTTGATACCGATTCGTGCGGCGCCCACTCGCCGCGTGTCGTTCACGGACAGCACCTGGCAACGACTCCATGCTGAGCTTGGAGCGCGGCAATCCCGCGAAGCGTTGGACAAGTCCTCCGGCCCCACGAAATCTTCCAGAACCAGATTAGATCAGGCGTTTCCCGTCCACGGTCAGCCGGGCGCCATGGCCCAGCGCATACGTCAACACCTTGCCGGTTGCCCGCGACTGCCGCACGACGCACCATTGGCCGCGTGCATTCACGCCGCCCGCCTCCAGCAGATTGTGCTCGTAGGCGAAAATGAGCGTGTCTTCCACCGTCGCGAATGTGATTTTCACCGCCAGCGAATTGTCAATCGAAGGCAGTCGTTCGATCTTCGCCGGCTCGTCGGTTATCCGCCGGGGAATCATCACCGACATGAACCGCCCGTTGTATCCGCTGACCTTGGCGAGTAAGCGAGGGCGCACATACCTGCTGTAATGGATCGTCTCCAAGGGCAGCGCGCAACGCTTTGCCCGCTGGTAAGGATCGGTGATGTAGTGGGTCGAACTCGGCGTGGCCTCGTCCTGGCTCAGCGTGACCGCATGAGGCTTGGGATAGCTATCCGGCGCGGGCAGGGCGAAGTGGACATCGAGCCTGTTCCCATGACACCCGCCGGTGATCTCGGCGCGCGTGTCATGGAGGGTGATCGTGTTCACGGGGCTGGTGTGCAGTTGCCACCAAAACTCGGCCCAATCATTCGCCTTGTTGATGTCTTCCATCGTCCAGACATAGCTGGGTGCGCCGTCGCCCTTCACCAGCCCCAGGTATCTCCTCGCCCAGTAACAGTTGTGCTGATGAGAACTGTCCACCGCGGCAAAGTCGCAGAATGCGTCCGGCAGGTAGTCGGTGAGCAGGCCGTCATGTTTGGCGTAACTCCAGTCGCCGTTCGTGGAACGACCGCTCTGGCCGTCGATGAGGACGACATTGTGGCAGTTCTGTTCGATGTTATAGCGGCCTGCGTCGATGCCGAAATACTCGCCCAACGCGGACAAGCTGAAATGCCCGCAACTGGCGTGCGCGTGACCCTGCGCCGACGGCGACCGTTGCGAACCGTCGAAGACGACGAAGGTGTCGTCCGGCCGCCAGCCGCTGCGAAAGGAGACGATGCCGCGTCCGCGGTCGCGGAACTGGGTGGGCGGGCGGGTGAGCGACGGATGCCGTGCTTTCTTGAAATCGTCCGCGAACATCAGGGACATCAACGTGGCCGGCGTTTGAAATCCTTTCCGAAGCAGGACTTCCTCCGCGGGATCATTCAAGAGCGTGCCCAGGAGCCAGAGCAGGGCAGGCTCGCGCGTCTCCGACGCCTGGCGGGCGAGGATGGTTTCACGCCATCTGAACTCGTCGCTATGATCGCCGGTGACGATGAGGTGCCGGCCCCAGGGCTGGACGAAATGGAGGATGGCCTGACCGAACCGCGCGTAACGCGGACACTGACGATAGGCATCGTAGAGTCCGGCTCGGCGCAGCGCCTCCGCGAGCCTGCCCATGATGCCTCCCGCCACCATGGTGCCGTAACCCATGTCCTCTTCGGGATAGCCATCGGGGCCGATGACGACGTTCAGCGTCGCTTCGAAGAAGCGGAGCAAGTCGGCTTTTTCGCTCTCCAGCTCGCCGGCGCCGGGTTCGCCTTCGATCGCCAGCAGAGCAAACAGGGCCCAATCCATGTTTTGCGCGATCGTGATGTTGTGCCCCGCATGTTTCAAATAATGCGAACGCGCTTCTGGGACCTGCTTTCGGATGGCTCCGGCAGCCCTCGCGGCAAATGCCCGACGGTCTTCAGAACGGAGCCGCGAAGCAATCAGGTCAAAAGCTTCCGAGCCAATCCCGTAGCCCAGGCATCCGCCCGTATTCAGCAGTAGGCGACGGGCGGCTTCGATCGCGTCTCCGTCATTGTCGAGCAGGCCGACAAGGCCGATCTCGCACACGTGGCCGATCGCGACCGGGGCGAATGAATTCGACTTGTCCGGCTTGAGCAGTGTCGCCGGATCGTTCGACCCGACGATCTGCCCGATCGTCGGGCTCAACTTCCCGCGCAGGGCCGCCATGACTTTGCGGCCGTAGGGCGAGCGGGCCTTTCTTCTCAGCGGCTCCACATCGTCTGGTCCGATGAAGAGGCGGGGATGGAGCTTGCGTGCGTAAAGCTTTTTCGCGGCGCCAAAATTGAAGTTCATGAAGGTTTGAATGGGTTTCCGCCGAGGCGGATTCAGGGTTTTCACGGTTCAAGGTTGCCGAACCGCCAATGTTTCCCTGCCTTTCACCGCCACGGGTTTGCCGTTGATCGTCACGCGCGTCAACGGGGGGTCCATGGGCGGGATGTGCAGCACGATGCGCTTCGGACATTCTCGAAACCGTGGCGTGAAGAACACCCGCAGCGTCCGCGGGTCGCGGCCCAGCCGGAACCTCAGTGTGACGGGGCCAAACACCGTGGGCATTTTCTCGAATATGGTCTCTGTCTCGGAACGAACCCACGCCCGCGGAGTGAGGCGAAGCAGGTGCAGTTCGCCGTTCCGGAGTTGGTCGTCGATCACGGCCAGCCGCGCCAGGGTGATGGCCAGCGGCGTGGAAAAAACGTTGCCCGTGATGCCGCCGCGGGTTTCGCAAGCAATGCAGGTCTGTCGCGAGAGCGACCCGGCAAACAGGCTGTACATCCCTTCGAGGAACCGTGGGCGGTCGCCGAGTTGCCAACTGTGGAAGACGTTCCACGAGTAGGCCGGCTCGCAGCTCGACAGCTCATGGTCGAGCACCGGCACCTGCCAGCAATGGGAGTCACGACGATAATACTTCGTGTGCGGCCCTTCGCGGAACCAACGGCAGGCATCTTTCATGAGAGGGTCGCCGGCATCCATCAGTCCCGCGAAGACGAGAAACAGAGGGCCGGTGTCGAGATAGAACGCGTGGCGGCTTTCGCTCCTGGATTCGCCCGCCAGCGCGGTTGGAAGGAAGCGGCGCCTGATTCCGCGCGCATCCGTCCAGGTGGGCATCCGGCTGCATCGGCGGCGATAGGCCTTGAGGAACGCCGCCTGGTAGTCTTTCGCTTCCCGCGCGAACTCGGCGGCGCGTGGATGGCCGACCTGCTTGAGAACCTGGACCGCCTTGGTCAGACCGAGATAATTCCAGCCGACGCTCCAGACCGCCTGGATTTTCGTTCCCCTGTCGGTGGCCACGGCCGGCGGCAGCACCCCTTCGACTCCACCGTGGCCTTTTTTTTGCCGGACGCAGCGGATCCATTCGCAGGACTTGACGATGCAATCGGTGACTTGCTCCGTGAAGGCGCGATCGCCCGAGAGCAACGCGTGCATACAGAGCAGGGTGAGCACCGCCCCGTTATCGGAGAGCCAGTCCACGGATTTGTAGGCCGCGGGAGTGCTCAGGTAGCCGGGGTGCCGCTCGTAGGCATCGCCCGGCGGTGTGATCGTGCCTTGTTCCTCTCGAAAGATGTCGAGATAACGCCCGACCATCGCGTGGTGGCCGAGGGTGTCCATCATCATGGAGAGGTCCATCGCACACGGTGTGGCCCAGAGATTGGCGTACGCCCATGATCCGCTGATCTTGCAGACCTTGCCCGTGGCGGGGTTCTTTTCGGTGAGCACGTTGCTGAACCTGACGCTCTGGCGAATCACCTCGTTGATGAACGGTTCCGGCACCCGAACGCGGGTGCGGCAGGCGGTGATTCGCTTCCAGTACCGGCCGGCCTCTCTCTCTGCGGCGTCGAATCCCAACTTCAGCTCGGCGTCGAAGGCGCTCCGTTCCGCGGGCCGCACGGGGAGCAACAGATCCGCGCGGGCGCCCCGGCGCGCCGGCAGCCCGACATGCAGCCGGTGGGTCACATACAGGCCCTTGCGCAATCGTTCGCGCGTTGGAACTTCGAAGAGCGCCGTGGAATCCTGTCGCGGAGCAACGCCGAACCGCACACGGCCGTCCGGTTCCAGGATGCGAAAGCCCCGGGTCTTCGAGTAATGTCGGCGATCCGCCGTGAGCTTTCTCGAATACAACTGCTGGTCGTGGCGAAAGTGAATGTTGTTGCGCAGGTTCATGTTCGCTTCGATATGGGGGCGATCGATGAACACGTTGAAACCGTGCGTGGGTTCCGTGGGCAGCGCCGGACTCACGTCCCGGACCGAAAGTCGAATCCACGCGAACAGGAGTTCGTCCCCGGTCTTCACGTCGCCGCCTCCGGCAATATGGGCGAAAACCTCTTGTCGGAGCAGCACCCCGTCCTGATACCATTCCGTCCACAGCACGGGCGTGTCCGAATCGGTCCAGCCTTGCCGGACGGACCCGTCGTCCTGACGGAAAAAGGCCTGTCCCCGGGTGCTCTTTGACGGATCCAGGTTTGGGATAAAGCTGAGTTGCGCGCCCTGATCCTTCCACGGCTGGGCGCGAGGGTTCAAGCATGGCTCGGCGAGGATCATGCCGTCCCAAAAAACGTTGAACCGTGTCAGATGATCCTTCCAGCCGATCGGCGTCCAGATGTTCGACAGGTCGCTCCACCAGCCGGAAGCCGTTTGAAGATCGGGTTCGTTTGGAGAATGGGGCGAATCTCTTTTCATGATGTGCAACGGCTACAGCACGGACAGCAGTTCCTTCACCGTGCTTTCCAACTCTTCGAAGGTTTGGAAGCGGTCCTCCGGGTTCGGCTCGATCATCATGTTGATGACGTTCAGCGTATTTTCCGAACAGCCCTGCAGAAGAGACGGATTCAGCGTCATCCGGACGGCCGAGACGTGCCGCTTGGCCAGGCCGCGGGCGGAGTCGGATTTCATGAAGTTCTCTCCGCTCAACAGAAAATACATCAGCAGGCCCAGACTGTAGATGGCGCTGGACGCCTTTTCTCCCTTCCGATAAACCCGTTCCGGCGGAAGAAACTCGCCGGAGCCCCAGATGTGGGCTTCGACGGCGACCGGCCGGGCGGCCTCTTCGATCTTCATGGCCAAGCCGAAGTCGAAGAGGACGCTGTGGCCGTCGCTTTTGAGCATGACGTTGCCCGCATTGAGATCGCGGTAGAGGAAGCCGCACGCGTAAATGTGGCTGAGCGCCGACAGCAGTTCCAGGCCAATCTGCCAGCCGGTCTTTTCCGGGAAACGCCCCTTGTCCTCGATCCAGCGTTTCAGGCGCACGCCCCGGATGAATTCCATGGCATAAAAGTATTCGTCGTCTTCACAACCGCTGGCGATGTATTTGACGATGTGGGGATGGTCCGTGATCTGCCGGTGAATCTCGCCTTCCGCCAGGAAAAGGCGGATGACTTCCTTGTTGGCGCGGTGCTCCTGTTTGGGGATTTTGACCGCGAAAAG
>JACQHI010000201.1 GCA_016199105.1 Lentisphaerota bacterium
CGATCTCGGGAGTGAGTCGGGCTCGGCCTATGTGTATGAACGCGATGCTGGTGGGCCGAACGCGTGGGGACAGGTGGCGAAGTTGACCGCTTCCGACGGTGCGGCGGCCGACAATTTCGGCTGCTCAGTGAGCGTGGCGGGCGATGTAGCTTTGGTGGGCGCGTTTGGGGATGATTCGCGCAAAGGCTCGGCATACATGTTTGAGCGCAACGCGGGCGGGACGAACGCGTGGGGACAGGTGGCGAAGCTGACCGCCGCAGATGGGGCGGTGAACGACTGCTTCGGCGTGTCGGTGAGCGTGGCGGGCGACGTGGCGCTGGTGGGCGCGCCTTGGGATGACGATCTCGGGACTAATTCCGGCTCGGCCTATGTGTTCGAACGCAATGCGGGCGGAACGAACGCATGGGGACAGGTGGCGAAGCTGACCGCCGCCGATGGCACGGAGAGCAATGAGTTCGGCATATCGGTGAGCGTGGCGGGTGACGTGGCGTTGGTGGGCGCGTTTGGGGATGATTCGTTCAAAGGCTCGGCGTACGTGTTTGAGCGCAACGCGGGCGGAACGAACGCGTGGGGGCAGGTGGCGAAGCTGATCGCCTCCGACGGCGCGGCGGGCGATTATTTAGGCGTATCGGTGAGCGTAGCGGGCAATCTGGCTTTGGTTGGTGCATCTTTTGACGACGATCTCGGGAGTGAGTCGGGCTCGGCCTATGTGTATGAGCGCAACGCGGGCGGGACGAACGCGTGGGGGCAGGTGAGAAAGCTGACCGCTTCCGACGGCGTGGCAGGCGATTATTTCGGCTGGTCGGTGAGCGTGGCGGGCGATGTGGCGCTGGTGGGCGCGTATAGGGATGACAATCTCGGCGCTATAGGGAGCGATTTCGGTTCGGTCTATGTGTATGAGCGCAACGCGGGTGGGACGAACGCATGGGCGCAGGTGGCGCAACTGATCGCCTCCGACTATGCGGATAGCGACTTTTTCGGCCAATCGGTGAGTGTGGCGGGCGACGTGGCGCTGGTGGGCTCGTATAGGGATGACGATCACGGGGGTCAGTCGGGCTCGGCCTACGTGTTCGAGGGCTTGTTGTATGCGCCCCTGATGCTTCTGCTCGGCACGAACGGTGCGCCGATCACAAATGGTGCGGCGGCTGACGCGGGCAACGGTACGCTATATCCGGGCGCGGTATGGCCGGGGCAGTCCGTCACCAACACGTTCGGTATCACGAATAGCGGGCAGTACATTCTGACGATCGGCTCCGTGAGCACGAGCGGAGCGGGAGCGGCGCATTTCACGGTGGCCGGCCTGCCGCCCGCCGTCGAGCCTGGGGCGGTGTCGAATTTTACGGTCACTTTCGCGCCGACCGTTGGTGGTGGCGCGCAAACCGCGCAGGTCACGTTCGTGAACAGCTCCACCAACACGCCCTACATTCTCAACCTGGTGGGGACAAGCGTGAACGCGCAGATCGCGGTGTTGGGCACGAATGGCGCGGGCGTGGCAAGCGGCGAGGGTGCGACTACCGCGAAGGGTACCCATTTCGGGGCGTTGCTGTGGGGTCAAGCCCTAACCAATACGTTTCGTATCACCAATGGCGGGCAGGATGTTCTGACGATTACTGGCCTCGTCACTTCCGGCCCCCAGGCATCGGCCTTCAGCGTTCTGGCATGGCCTGCCACAGTTACGCCGGGTGGGGTTTCAAACTTCAGTGTGACGTTCGGGCCCTCGTCGGGCGGTACCTTCGTCGCACAAATAGGTATCGCGCACAATTCGACGGGTGCCTCTTATGCGGTAAACCTATACGGCACGGGCGCCAAACACGATCAGGCGATCGCGAATTTCACTCCGACGAACGGGTCGGTCTTTGCGACGACAAGCAAGGTGGTGTTGGCGGCGACGGCGTCCTCGGGTCTGCCCATAAGCTTCAGTGTGACGAGCGGATCAGGCACGCTGTCCGGCGGAACGAATCTGACGTTCACGGGTTCGGGTGCGGTGAGCCTCGTGGCCCGCCAGACAGGAAACACGAGCTGGAACGCCGCGCCATCGGTGACGCAAACAATTGCGGTCGTCAAGGTGAACCAGACGATCTCGTTTGCGGCGATCCCAGACCAGTTGGCGACGAACAGCGTGCGGTTGAACGCGACGGCATCCTCCGGTTTGCCGGTCAGCTTCGGTGTGGCGAGCGGACCGGGCGAGCTGGCCGGGGGCACGGATCTGACATTCACGGATTCTGGTTCAGTGAGTCTAGTGGCCAGCCAGGCCGGCAATGCGCTCTGGAATGCCGCGCCGGATGTGACGCGAACGTTCGCGCTTGCCAAGGTGAACCAGACGATCACCTTCGGGGCGATCCAGGACCAGATGGCGACAAACGTTGTGCAGTTGAGTGCGACTGCGTCCTCGGGCCTGCCGGTCAGCTTCGGTGTGGCGAGCGGACCGGGCGAGCTGGCCGGGGGCACGAATCTGACGTTCACGGGTTCGGGCGTGGTGAGCCTCATGGCCAGCCAGTCCGGCAACGCGCTCTGGAACGCCGCGCCGGATGTGACAATCACAATTGCGGTCAACAAAGCCCAGCAGGCGGCGTTGACGTTCAATCCGACGAGTCCGCAGACCTATAACACGACCAACGTGTTGAGCGCGAGCGGCGGCTCCGGCACGGGCGCAATCAGTTACGCGGTTGAGAGCGGCCCGGGCCAACTCGTCGGTGGCAATAATCTATGGATGGCGTCCGGCACAGGAACCGTGACGGTGATCGCCACCAAGGCCGCGGATGCGCTGTTCAACGGGCTTGCGGTGACCGCACAAGTGATTGCGGCGAAGGCAAGCCAAACGATCAGCTTCCCGCCGCTCCAGGACCAGTCGGTAACGGGCACGGTCGGGTTGGTGGCGACGGCCTCCAGCGGCCTGTCGGTGTCGTTCGATGTGGCCAGCGGTCCGGGCAGTCTGGCAAGCGGGACAAACCTGAGCTTCACCGGAACGGGCCTGGTGCTGGTCGCGGCCTCGCAAACGGGGGATGCAAATTGGAGCGCGGCTGTGCCGGTTGTCAACGTGGTGAAAGTGGGCGCATTTTCTCAAGCAGGCAACGATTATGACGGAGACGGACAAAGCGACTTGGCGATATTCGACAGCAATACTGGCTATTGGTATGTCCGTAGCGTGTCCGGGACGGCGATTGCGTGGGCGATTCAGTGGGGCTGGCCGGGGGCCAAGGCGGTCGAGGGGGATTACGAAGGCGACGGCGTCTGCGATATGGCGGTCTTCGACGGCAACACGGGGTACTGGTATATTCGTACCGTGTCCGGAGAGGCGCTCACATGGGCGACGGGCTGGGGTTGGCCGGGCGCCATTCCCGTTTCGGGCGATTATGACGACGATGGGCTGTCCGACATGGCTGTGTTCGATAACAACACCGGTAGTTGGTATATCCGTAGCGTTGCGGGTGAACTGCTGGCCTGGTCGGTGAGTTGGGGCTGGCCGGGAGCCATTCCCGTGCCGGGCGATTTTGACGGGGATGGACCGAGCGATCTCGCGGTGTTCGACAGCAATACGGGCTACTGGTTTATCCGGACCCTGAGCGGGACAACCTTGGCTTGGGCCGTGCCATGGGGCTGGCCGGGCGCCGTTCCGGTTTCCGGGGACTATGACGGGGATGGAGTGGCCGATATCGCCGTCTTCGACGGCAACACCGGGTACTGGTACATCCGGACCGTGAACGGGACGACCTTGGGCTGGGCGATGGCGTGGGGTTGGCCGGGTGGAGTGCCGGTGCCGGGTGACTTCGATGGGGATGGAATCAGCGACCTGGCCCTTTTCGACGGTAACACCGGCTACTGGTACATCCGGACCATGAGCGGCACAACCCTGGTTTGGTCTGTGGGTTGGGGCTGGCCGGGGGCCATCCCGGTGGGGTCGCTGCACAGCTATTATTGAGCGTCTATTTCCCAATGGCCTGTTCGATATCCATGGCGTGTTCCTGTTCCACGGCGAGAATGGTCCTTAATTGCTGCGCCAGATGATACAGGTCCAATTCTTCCGCCTGCCGCACCCGCGCGATGTATCGGGCAATGGCGTCGTTTTCGCCCGCCAGATCCTGCCTGAGCATCTTGATGCTGTCCGATGAGATTTTGGGAAGGGGCATGATCACCGTCGGAACTCCGCCAAGATAATCGATCTGGCCGGCCAGAATCGTCGCATGGCCCAGTTCCTCCTGGGCATGGATGATCAGTTCCTTCTGTATGGATTGGTACATCGCGCCTTTCAGCACGCCTTGATGCTGGGTATATTGCACACACGCCGTGTATTCCAGCCCCAGATCCTTGTTGAGCAACTCCAGCAATTGTTTTTTTGTCACCTTCGCCATGGCGTCCTCCTTGTGGGTTCGTCCGGCACAGGACCGGCTTTTCGGAGACCATAGTACATCAACCGTGCGGCGCCAGGCAAGAACGCGCTGTCAATGCCGTTTGGGGCTCCGACCTTAATCATTACCCTAATCTTTCCCCTTAATCTTCTGCGTGCCTTTATTCCTTCTTCACCCGGTCGAGCAGGGCCATTCCGTTGTCGTGGAAGACGGCGCGGAGCCGGCTCCGGGACAGGCCCACGCGTTCCGCGGCGCGGCGGATGGCGAGCGCGATTTCCCAGCTCATGAACGTGGCGCGGATGCCGTTCGAGGCGAGGCGGTAGTCGCTTTTCTCGTAGCCCTCCAGCACGATGTCCACCCAGTGGTCCATCACATAGACGCGCCGGCCCCGCATGGCGGCGACGGGAAAATCGGTGGCGAACAGCACGCGCCGCGAATCAATCCGGTCGAAGATGATTTCCAGCACCGTCGGATCCATGACCATCGAGGTATCCAGATACACGTTGTCGAGCTTCTCGATGGAGCGGATGGAATCGCGCATTTCATCCGGCGTGTAACAGCGTCCGCAATGCGCGAGAACAATCTGCGAGCGGGGATACCGGCGCGACAGCGCCTGCACGCCTTTCTGGATCGCTGGATCGGCCAGCCGCTCGCTTCGCGGCACGTGGAGCAGCACGACGAGCCGGAGTTCGTCGGCCAGTTCCATTTCCGCCGGGCCGATCATGTCGGCCACCGTGACGTTGGAGTAGTCGTTGCCCTGCCAGTTCAGGATGACCTTGAAGCCGAAAAAGCCGGCCGCGATCATGGCGCGGAGCCGGTCCGCCGGAATCCGGTCGCGGCCCGTCACGATGAGCGGGAAAAGACCTGTGTGCCGGCGCGCGGACAGGGTATAGGCATTGGTTCTATCGAGGTCCGCGGCGGGCATGGGGGCACCGAAACAGACGGCGCTGTAGGGGCGGTCGGGGAAGGCGGTTTTGCCGTCTTTGAGAAGCTGTTCGATGGGATAATCGGGCGTCGTCACCATGTATTTGGCGCCCTTGACGCCGGCCTGCCACGGCACTTTCTGCCAATCCCGGCAGCGCCAGGTATGCGCATGGAAATCGAGAACCCGGTCGGGCAGAATGGGCGCGATCTCCGAGCGGTAAAACGGCAGGTCAACGGTCCGATAGCGCTGTCGTTCGTTCATGGTTTTCCTCCTCAAAAAAACAAACGCGCAGACAAAACCATAAACGATGCGCCTTCATAAACCAAGTCAAACCCATTGTTTTGCGCTTGAACAAATTCCGGAAACCCCGTAATTTTCCCACAAGTAATGGAAGATAGCTGTTAAGGGTGGCCAGCGGATCGATAGATGAGGAGATGAAATGGATGAGACGGGAATCGTCTGGAGCGATTACATGCGGTATCGCCTCCGTCTGCGGGGCTTCGACCGTGCGACGGTGGAACGTATCCTGCGATGCTCAGCCGAGCGATACGTGGACACCGCCACCGGACGACTCGTTGCCGTCGGACCGCACGATGAACGGCTGATCGCGATACCGTATGAACGCAAGGGAGAGACGCTGACACCCGTAACGGTCCACGTTACGAGTCGTCAGCAGATCGTCTTCCGAGTAAAGTCAGGGAGGTTCACCAATGAGTAAGGGACGCATGACATATTTCGACAAGGACGACGTGCTGCATTTCGCCATCTCGGAAGAGCCCGAGGCGGGCAGCGTTGAGATCAGCCCCGATATTACGGCGGAACTGAACGCCAAGGGCGAATTGATCGGGATCGAGATTCTTAATGCCAGCCGATTCTTGCGGGACACCGTGCTGGATTCGGTACAGGCCAGGATGCTTGAACTGGCCGAAGCCAAGTCGCCGTAGAGGAGCTGTTCGATGGGATAATCGGGCGTCGTCACCATGTATTTGGCGCCCTTGACGCCGGCCTGCCACGGCACTTTTTGCCAATCCCGGCAGCGCCAGGTATGCGCATGGAAATCGAGAACCCGGTCGGGCGTTGAGCCCACACTTCGCGTCGGCGCAACGGGGGCGGCTTGCCATCCCCCGTTGTGAGGTAAGAAAATGAAGAGAGTATATCTTTTCCTTATACTCATGCTGGCGGGGTGCCACAATTACAGCGAACCGGCAGGCAAAGAGCGAGTGGTGAACAGATATCTGGTTGAACCCGACATGGTAAGGGTGCCAGATACAAAATACTCAATCTCTGTGGTTCCCGTCAGCAATGAGCAGTACCAAGAATTCCTCAGGGCAACGGGACGAACTTTTCCACCCATTGCGAACTACCCCAAGGCCATCGGAGAGGATAAGGATTACCCTTGGCGTGATCTCTTATGGACTGGTAACAGGCCACCGAATGGGCGATGGAATCACCCTGTTGTCCTGGTCAGCAAGTCAGAAGCAACGGCTTACTGTGACTGGCTTAGCACAGCGCTTGGCAAACGGTTCGTATTGCCAACAGAAGACGTCTACCAGAAGGCAATGAAGGGCGCAGATGGTGTCAGCCCCGGATTAGAGGCGTTGAAAACAACGCAGAGGAAAGAGACGCTGGAAGGAACGATAAGAATCTGGTTTCCCCTGACGCCGGTAGGGAAGTATCCCCAGTTTCGATCGGGAATAGGGTGCTATGTTCAGGGCCAGAGCTTCTACGAATGGATTCTCAACGGAGTCGCCCAGCCATCGGCATGGCACTCGACGAACAAACTGGGCTGGGAAAGCCAAAGGTATTTGTTTGAGATGCACGGCCCTGGCAGCCGATTGTGCGTCATGGGATTCAGAGTGGCAACGAGAACAGAGGAGTAACCTCCCAACCAGAAGATGCACCTGATAGGAAATGGGTACGCCATTTCTTGCAGGTGATCTTGGGCGTTGCACACGAATCTGCAGTGCATTCATCCCCCGCAAGGTCTTCCCGGTGCACCTTGGCGAGCCGGACAGATTCATGCAGGCGCGCGCCGCAGTCTTCCAGACGCTTGAGGCACTATCACCCAAAACCCAAAACCCGAAACCTACCACCTGCCATCCGCCTCTTTCACTCAATCTTTACCGTAATCTTTACCACGTGAGCAAGTTGCCACAACGTGGCTCACGCTATAATCTGATCGGGGCTTGGGATAGACAACGGCAAAGATTAGGGTAAAGATAAAGGCGAGCGAGACGCTCTCGAGTTGCCTACCACCCAGCACCTACCATCCGCCTCCGCCGGGCCTCCGGCGGGACATGCCCAACACCTATCATCCGCCTCCTCCGGGCCTTGCACCTTCGCCATCGGAGATCTTCAACCCAAAACCCATAACCTAAAACCTACCCATTCTGCTCATTCCACTTCCTCCGCGAAATGCGTTTTCCACTGATGGCGCATCATGGGGATCAGCAGGGCGAGGAAGATGAGCCAGCCCGGGACCAGCGAGCCCGCATAGCCGAGAACGGGCTCGGTCAGCCGCATCACAATGAGCGTCGGGAGCATGAGCATCATCATGATGGGGACCTGGCGGCACATGGTCCACAGGCTGTGCCGGGCCTCGTAGCAGGCCATGATGCTGACCATGGGGAACATGGTCATGAACCCCTGCAGATGCCTCTTGATGATGACGAGCCCGACAATCACGGCGACAATGATGAGCAGTTTGACCCAGACGGGCAGGGAACTGCGATGGCCGGGCTCGGTCCGGTGCGGGAGCGCCCGATGGAAGAAGAGCGCCACGACCAGCACCAGGGCGCTGATAAGCCAGAAGGCCGCGTCCGATTGCGGCAGGACCTTGGCCAGCGCCGTTCCCAGCGCGCAAAAGGACAGGGCGCATATCGCGATGGCGAGGACGATGGGACACTTGAGATGCCAGTACAGTATGCGGACGCCGTGCATGAAGAGGAAGAGCAGGAAAAATCCCGTGAGATTGGTCGTGTCGATCGGACGCGCCACGGAAAGCGTGGCAACGGTGAAGGGCACCGGCAGGCACAAAAGGAACGCCTTCCATTTCGGGCGATGCAGGTAGGCCAGGAAGATGGATTGCACGGACACCACGGCGATGAGAACGAAATCCCAATGGCTGAACTCAATGCCGAGAATGGTCATGCCGTCACCGGTATTATCGTAATGACTCAGTCATGAGGTGGCCGTCGCGCTCCGCCGCGACGGATCCCTGGCCGCGCTCGGGCAGGCTGCCTGTGGACACGCCCGCCCGCGGAGCGGCCGGGCCACCGCCATCTCGTAATGTTGCGCTCATGCCGTCACCGACTCGCCGTAGAGACTGTGTTTCAATTCCCGGTAACGCTCATAGGCGGGCTGATAGAGGCGGCCGGCGGCGGTGTCCGGGTGGAAAACGCGTTCGACCCGGTACAAGGC
>JACQHI010000202.1 GCA_016199105.1 Lentisphaerota bacterium
CCCGCCTGCAACGCTGAGCGTAGCACTGCGGGCAGGTGAACCGTGAACCCGATTTCCATTGGATAATCCTCTCCCACGCCGTCAGTACAGCAAGGCATAGACGAAAATATTGACGTTCATTTCGAGCGAATTGCCGATCTCGTTGCCGCCGCAACAGCAACAGCCCTCCGAATGCGCCGTGTCGTTCAACCCCTGGGGGGAGTAAATGACCACCAGCTTGCCGTTCCATTCGACGCCCTCCAGCCGGGCGTTTTCCCCGCCATGCGTCAATTTCAGCGCCTTGATCTCGTGCACCGTGCGGAACAGCGGATGCGTCATGTCGAGTTTCTTCAAGGCCTTGTCGTCGAAGATCGAGCGCATCTCGCGGCGAAAAGCGCGATCCCACTCCTTGTTGGAGCAGCCGGCGGACGCGAGCAGGAAACCGCCGCGCGTCAGGTATTTTTTCATATTCTCGCGCTCCTGCGTCGAGAAATGGAAGTTCGATTCGCCGGTCATCATCACGAACGGGTACTGGAACAGCTCCTCGGACCCCAGTTTTACGGTCTTAAACCGGCGCTCGGTCGGGATGGTGGTTTCCTTCTGGACCGAACTGAGAAATTCATCGCTGAAACAGCGCGACGTATGGGTGCCCCCGTAAATCAGGTTGGCGCACTGGATCGTGCCCTCCTTCGCGAGGCTCGGCGCCGCCGCCAGGAGCAGGCCGGCGAAAATAGCCGCAAAGAGACGCAAGGGGGACTGGCTACAGCCCATCCACCCGGGTGTTTTTGTATTGTCGTTCATGATTTCCTCCCAATAGATTGGACCTTCGTTTAGGTAGGGCGGTTTCGCCGAAACCGCCGTTCACGATGAACCGCGGCGCGCTGGGCCAGCGCGCCCTACCTGTTGGCAGATTAGTGAGTACCTCCAAAAACAATCCCACCGACCCCGACATGTCCACCGTCTCGTCCGCCATAACTTCTTGACGACGGCGGAAGCCTCACGGCGAAAGAATAGCACCCCTTCAGGGTGCAGAGGCGTTCTTTTTCCTTCGTCATCCCAGGGCCTGGCCCTGGGCTATCGAATTGCAGCCCTTCAGGCTGCCGGCTATGTTTCACTACCATCTTGCCTACTCATGCCAACGCCCGGCGTGTCCCGCGAGGTGCCCGCCGCGGGCACCGAGTAGGGACGACGCCGTGGTTGTGACCCCTATCTTCTTCCGTTTCTCTTGCCAACAATGGTTTTGTAGGGCCTGAGCTTTTATCCCGCGTTTCGCGGGATGCTCATGGCCGTCTGGGGAGGCGCGCCGCATCCCGCAAAGCGCTGGACAAGAGCGGCGGCCCTACAATTATGTCCGTTTCAAAAAAAGCATCATTTCTCCCCGCTGAAATAGCGTTTGACCGCGTCGCGATATTTTTCCGGAATGTTTTCCGGCGGCACGCTTTCGCCGCCGCCACGTTCCTTCTCCGGGACCGTCAACGTTTCCGAGGCGGCGGTCCGGACGGACGCGCCGGGAGGACAATAAGCGCCCTCCTCCCCACCGCCGCCGCGGCTGGACGCGCGAGAGGGCGAAAGGGCGCGGGACGGCCCATAGACCGGCACATTGATCGGGGACGTCCCGCCCGACCAGTAGCCGTCGGAAGCGTCGCCGCCCGCGATGCCGCCGCCGGCGACGCCGATGCCCCCTTCCCCCGAGCCCCGGCCTTTCCCCATCTTCAAAGCGGCCAGCATCTGCTCCAGGGTGGCGGCCAGGTCCTGCTTCCCATCGGACGGCAGGCCGCCGCCCTGGCACATCCCGCCGAAATCGGAACAGGTCCCGGAACCGGATCCTGAGCCGGAGCATTTTTTGAGCAGTTCCTGGAGCTTCTCCAGCGCGAGCCGGGCATTGCGGCTGGTCTGCCGGCCGTCCTGGTTATCCGCCGCGATGACGGCCAGTTGCATCACGCCGTCTATATTAAGCCGGCGGAGCTCCGTCGTAAATGCCTGGGCGCTCTTGCCGAGTTCGGCATATTCGTCCGGGAGTTGGCTGGCGGCGGCCGTCACGTTGGTGATGAAGTCGGTCAGGGCGGAGCGGATTTCCCCTTGGACGCGGCCCAGCGCGGCGAGGAGAGGCAACTCCCTGCCGGCCGTCTTTTCCTCAAAACGGTCCAGCCGCCTGACCAGCGTCGTCTGCCGCGTCACGATCATTTGGAAGGCGGCGGCGGCTTCCAGGAGGCGCGCCACCTGCGCAATTTCGCCGGCCCTTTGGACTTCATGGTCGAGCGCCGTTTCGCTCTCGCCCAGTCTGGCCAGCATGTCGCCGACGGTCGCGGCCAGGTCCGGATCGGAGCCCTTCGCCCGCGCGAGGCGGCTCTCGTTTTCGCGCAACGGCTCCACCAGTTCCTGGAGGGCGGACGCCAGCCCTTTTTCGGAATCGAAAATCGGGAAATCCTCGGCCGTCTTCTCGAAAAGTTCGGCGGTCTCCCGGTGGAGCCGGAGCGCGTTTTCCCGCTGTCGCTCAAGTTCGTCGGCGGAGGTTTTTCCCGATTCCGCCGCCGCTTTCAACTCGCGGAGGGCGGTCTTCGCTTCAGTCAGGCGATCTGCAAGCCGGCGATACCGGTCGGTGAAATCCTCCAGGGTGGTCCGGGCGCGCAGAATGGCGGCGTAGTCTTCCTCGGAAATGATCCGCACGCGGACGATGTCGGATGCCGTGGCGCCGGTCATGAGCGGATTCCGATCCACGGCTTCGATATAAAATTCCAGGAGCTGGCCCACGTCCACGCCCAGGGTCTTGAGCTCGATCGGGACGGCGATATCGAGGCGGCGTTCGGGCGCGGCAGGGCCAAGCGTCTTCACGCGGTCGCGATAGCTGATCACCGTCTGGAGCAGATCCACCTGCCGCAGGCCGAAGTCGTCGGCGGCATATCCCCGCAGGGTCAGCGTTGATTCCGGCGTTGCCAGCGCAAAACCGACGGGCTCGTTGATGACCGCTTCCGGGGGCTCGTCCGGAAGCACTTTCTGATCCAGTTTGTAGGGAGCCTTATTCCGCGTGCCCTGCACATCCCGGATGCGCACTTCGAGTTCGGCCGGTTCCTTGATCATCCAAGCGAAGCTGACGGTGTTGGACCCTTTTCGCGCGCCGGGAATCGCTTCATCGGGAGCCAGGCCGTTTCTCGGTTTCACCGTCAGCGTACCGTCCAGCAGCGGGCGATTACTGGTGACCGTCAACTCCGCCCGCGAGCCGCGCACTCCCGCCACGTTTTCGGTCCCGGCGAAAAACTGACGTTTGGGGAGGCCGGTATAGGCCGGCGGCGTGAGGGTGACGTGGGCCAGGGCGACGAGCGGCTCGAAGAGGACCTGGACCTGATGCCAGCGGCTGCGGGCCCGGCCCACCATAAAGCACACCTCGACGGGGCTGACAACCTTTTCCAGGCG
>JACQHI010000203.1 GCA_016199105.1 Lentisphaerota bacterium
AGAGCAGCGGTCCCGTAGGTTCCGCTGTACCGGTTGAGACCAGCGGGGGCTGTCCCCGCTGAGTACAGCAGGCGCTCTTGTCCGCCATAGCCCATAGGGCGATGGCGGAACGAGCCTGCTATTCTTCAGGAGAGTGGCGTTGGCGCAACGTGGCTCACGCCTCAATGCGAATTGCTGCTGGAGGATGATGAAAGTCGAGAGGCGTTCCCTTCTTATCGTCATGTCCGCGCCGTCGGGCGTCGGCAAGACCACGCTGGCCGGGCGGCTGCTGGCGGCGTGCCCGCGTCTGCGCCGGGCGGTCACCTGCACCACGCGTTCGCCGCGCGCGGGCGAGCGCGACGGACGCGATTACTATTTTCTGACCGACGGCGAGTTCCGCCGCCGGTTGAAACGGGGCGCTTTCCTGGAGCATGCGGAGGTGCATGGCGCGCGCTATGGCACGCTCAAGCGGGAGGTCCTCCGCCATTTCGACAAGGGCCATGACGTTCTGCTCGTGATCGATGTGCAGGGCGCCCGCAACATCCGGCGGTTGAAGGGCCTGCCCCGGATACGGAACTCCCTCGTGGATGTATTTATCGCGCCGCCCAGCATGACCGTGTTGAAGCGTCGGCTGGCCGGCCGCGGCACGGAGTCCGCCGCCGCCCTGCGGTTGCGCTTGCGGAACGCGCGACACGAGCTGCGCTGCGCGAAGGAGTTCCAATACCGGGTCGTGAATGACCGGCTGGAGGATACGGTTGCCGAGTTGAAAGCCATCGTTCGGGAAGCGAGGCGGCTGACCTGAAAGGCGTCAAGAAAAGACGCGGCTCGCCGGAGTCTCGCCCTCCATTTGCAAAAAGACGCCGCTCATGGAGGGCGAGACTGCTTGCCAGGCCGTAGCTTCCGAGCGAAGGCTGGTGGCGAGCCGTGGACCGAGGTGCTTGGCATTTATATTGGCGCCATTCGTGAATGACCGCAATCGTTTCTGAACCACACCTAACAAAGGAGGACCACGATGAGCGAGGAATCCAAACGACGTTTTTCGGCGATGCATACCGCCGGCACACTTGGCACGATCGGCGCGATCGTTATCGCAATTGGGATGGATGGCGCTGAGATCCGCTCCTTCATCAAGCTTTCCGCGTTTCTCCTCGTGGTGGGCGTTCCCTTTTTCATGCTGCTGGGCGGATTTGGGAAGGTATTCCTGGCCTTTATCCCGGATGCCTTCAGGACTCTATTCGCCAAGCCGGCGACTCCGAACCCCACATACGCCGAAATTGCCCG
Organism: Lentisphaerota bacterium; assembly: GCA_016199105.1. Taxonomy (GTDB): domain Bacteria; phylum Verrucomicrobiota; class Kiritimatiellia; order JAAZAB01; family JAAZAB01; genus JACQHI01. Next base: position 1,261 of record JACQHI010000203.1, read on the forward strand.
ATACGGAAGCCGTTATGCCGTGGGGGCGGGCGTTATTGGAACTGTGTTTGGCTTGATCCACATGATGGGAGAAATCAGCAGCCCGGAATCGATGGGGCCCGCGATTGCCATGGCATTTATTTCCGTCCTTTATGCGTTGCTGTTGTCGGAACTGTTTTTTCCTTTCCTCTACCGGGCGTATATGGGGCCAACCGCGGAGTCAACGACCGGCTCCGGTCCGTTGAGCCGGAAAGGATTGGGCCTGCTGTCCGGCGTCGCTCTGTTGCTCCTGTTGACTGTTTTTGTCATGATGTATGCAATGAACTTTTATGAGGAGAATCAATCGGCATCCTGGTCTACGACCGTGGAACTGAAACCGTTTGAAACGAATGTCGGCGATATCTGGCATGGCCGCGTGATTGCGTTTACGCCGGCCCTTGTGGTCAGCGAACGAGCGGAAATGGACATCCGGGTGAACAGGACGCTTCTGCGTGACCGGATCATCGGCGCGATCAACTCCATGAGCGAGGAACAGGTATTGGCTAATGATGCCCGGGAACGCGTAAAAACGGTCATCCGCGACGAGGCGAACAAACTTCTAACGAACTCGTCGCAAGGACAGGTAGCTGAAGTTCTCCTTGGCGATTTCTTGATCAAGCAGGGCGTCCCTGGACAAGGCAACGGCGTCGGCCCTTGACTGGCGCCAAGAAAAGCCGCGGCTCGCCGGAGTCTCGCCCTCCATTTGGAAAAAGACGCCGTTCGTGGAGGGCGAGACTGCTTGCCAGGCCGTAGTAAGGCCACCGGCCCGCGGCCGGATTTTTCAATCCACGAAACAAGGTGGCCCGACCGCTTGCTTCTCTGCGAAG
>JACQHI010000206.1 GCA_016199105.1 Lentisphaerota bacterium
GGTCAAGCTGCTGCGGGTGCTGGAAGAGCACAAGTTCGAGCGGGTCGGCGGGCAGGAAACGCTGGAGGCGGATATCCGCCTGATCGCCGCCACCAACCGGAACCTGGACGAACTGGCGGCTGACGGCCGGTTCCGGCAGGACCTGTTTTTCCGCCTGAACGTGCTGAACATCGTTCTGCCGCCCTTGCGGGACCGCCGGGACGACATTCCCCTGATGGTGCGGCATTTCCTCAAGGAATTCTCGGAGGAAAACCACAAGACCGTTCAGGAAATCACGCCGGAGGCCATGACGATGATGGCGCAGTACCCGTGGCCGGGGAATGTCCGCGAACTGCGCAATGTGATCGAGCGGATGGTCGTGCTGAGCCGGAGCGGAAAACTCACGGTCCGGGATCTGCCCACGGGTGTCCGGCAGTTTCTCGTCAAGCCCGAGTTGGGGGCGGGGGTGAAAACGGGCATGTCGCTGGAGGAGGCGAACCGGAAATTGATCCTGGCCGCTCTGGCCGCCAGCCATGACAACCGGACGCTGGCCGCGAAGCAACTGGGCATCAGCCGCCGCACGCTGCATCGGAAACTCCGGGAATACGGCCTGACGGAGGGGGAGGGATGAGGGAGCGAGGGAAGAAGGTTATAGGTGTTGGGTTTTAGGTGGTGGAGAGGTGGGAAGCGGAAAGCAGGGAGAGGCGGAAGGGTTGTAGGCATGAGCAAAGGAAACTGCAGGCGCAGCAACAAACCAAGGCGTCACTCTAATTTCGATTTCCCAATCTCCGCAGTCCTGAATTCTCAATTCTCAATTCAAAATTCAAAATTCATAATTCTCGTATGGGTGGTGTCGGTTTGTCTGTTCTGGAATTCGGCGGGGATGGCGAGAGAAGCGATATGGAGCCGGCAGAAAGAAACCGTGGAAAGCTCCCATGACGTGATTGTGGTCGGCGCCGGGTGGGCGGGTCTTACCGCGGCGCTTTGTCTTTCCGACAACGACGTGAAAGTGCTGGAAGCGGGGGATCGGCTTGGCGGCAATGTCATTGCGGGAAATTATCGGGGCGTGCCCTATGACCATGGCGTCGGGCGCATCGGATCGCTCGACGGCGCCATGTGGGACGTTCTGCGCGCCCTGCGCATCAAGCCGGTGGAAATACCGGCGCCCCTGGAGGTGGTGTATCGGGATGGCCGTTATTATTACGGCGGCGAAGGCCGCGCCCGGCTGTTGATCGCGGAAAGTTCCGAAAAAATCTTCAACCGGTTTCTCCAGATCGTTCGCGGATATGCGATCCGGTATGAAAATATCCCGGGGCTGGACTGGAATCCGGCATGGGCGGAACTGGATGCCATGACGGCCGGCCAATGGTTCGACTCGATGAAGCTTCCCCCGGTCTATCGGGAACTTTTTACAGTGACGGCCCGCCGGCGGTTCGGCGCCGGCCTGGATGAAATCTCGGCCCTCTGTCTGATTCCGGCAATCGCTTCCGAATTTGGAGGTTTCGAGCCGGCCCCACCGGCGAAGCCGGAAGCCGGCGGCCCGATAACGGGAAAAACTCCGTCCGCGAAAAAGGTCTCATCCTCGGAGAAAAAATCGGCCTCGGACAAAACCAAGGCCGAGGAAAAGACCAACGCTGAGGAGCAAGCCGAGGCTGAAAAAGCCAAGGCCGAGAAAAGGCTTGCGGATGCGGGGAAGGCGTACACCTGCCGGGGGGGTCTCGCCGAGATCACGGACGCCCTGGCCGCCCGTCTGGGCGACCGGGTCCGGCTTCAGGCGACCGTGGTGGGCGTGAGCACGTCGGCTTCCGGGTATCGGGTGGACTATGACGATGGCGCGGGGCGGCGTCATCGGCTGGCCGCGAAAGCGGTGATCCTGGCCGTGCCTCCGTCCGTGGCGCTGGAGGTTGCCGCGGAGGCGCTCGACGCCGAACAGAAGGACATCCTTCGTCAAATCCCGTATTCCACCCAAATCACGGCGACCCTGTTCTCGAAGGCGCCGCTTTTCGACAAGGCGTTCGAGCTGGTTGTGCCCGACGATTTCTTTTTTGCCGAGCTGCGCGACAGCCTGTGGGTCCGGCGCCACCTCGCGCGGGAGACCGGTCCGGCCGATGCGCGCATCTTCAACGTCCGCATTCCGCCGCGCCGGTTTGACGATCGCCGGCTGCTGGCGATGTCGGACGAGCAGCTCCTGGCCAACGTCTTGCGGGATATGGAAACCATTCTTCCGGGGACGCGGCAGAGCGTTATCGAGCACGAGTTCCGGCGATTTCCGTCGGCCCAGCCGGTGATGACGCCGGGCGCCTATGAGCGGCTCATGCGCCTGCACCGACTCACCGGCGGCGGCCTTTTGCTGGCGGGCGATTACACGATTTACCCGTCGTTGGAAGCGGCGGTGGCATCCGGCGCCATTGCCGCCCGGAAGGCCGCGCAGCATTTGAAAATCAGCGCGCGTGACGGGGGGAGCCTCGGGACTTTCGGCCGCGGGAAGATGCAGAAACCATTCGAAGACGCCGCGTTTGGGCTTAGGATTGGGGAGATGAGCGGCATTGTGGACACGGAGAGCGGCGTACACGTCATTCTACGTACAGGGTAGTCAATTCACTACCTTGCTCTCGCAGTCCTCCCGGGGACGTCGCAGTGCAGAGTACAGAATGTTAGGGCTCACTCCACGTCATCCCCGGCCCCGCCGACGACTGATGTCACCGTGACACTTTCATCACCTCCGCCATCACCGGTCACGTCATCACGAGTCACATCCACATCACCGATGGCCTGATCACCAACCTCAACACTCGTGTCATCAACTGCCTCAGTAGCCACGTCATCGCCATTCGCCATCTGACCTGACTCGCACGTTATTCGGCTCTGACCGCTGGGGCGTCCCCCCTCTCGCGACACGTGACCCGCCGCGTCAGATGTCGCCGCAAAGA
>JACQHI010000017.1 GCA_016199105.1 Lentisphaerota bacterium
CCGGCGGCGTCATCAACGCCTACACGGCCCATGACCGCACGGTTTTCCATATCGATATGCCATCGCGCCACTGGCGCACGGCGGTGGCTATCCTCTCGGAAGCCGTCCAGCACGCCGCATTCCCCGAGGAGGAATGGAGGCGGGAAAAGGACGTGATTCTGCGCGAGATCGCCATGAATCGGGACAAACCGGACCGCGTGGTGGGACAACTTCTGTGGGAAACCGCCTTCACCGTTCATCCTTACCGGTATCCCGTCATCGGCTACAGAGACCTCTTCGCCAGTCTCACCCGGAACGACCTGGTCGCTTATTATCGCCGTCACTTCGCCCCCAATTTCATGATCGCCGTCATGGTCGGCGATATGTCCGCCCCGGAGGCCGAAACGGCGATGCGGGAGGCGCTCGGCTCTTTCCCTCGCCACGCCGGCGCCCTGGCCGCCATTCCGGAGGAGCCGTCGCAGATCGCCCCCCGGCAGGTCCGCCAAGCGGGGCCCTATGAACTCGCGCGCCTGGAATGGGCCTATCACACCGTTCCCCTTCAGCATCCCGACGCTCCGGACCTCGATGTCCTGGCCATTCTGGCCGGCAGCGGACGCACCTCGCGCCTGGGTCAAACGATCAAGGAAACCCGGCGCCTGGCCCACGAGATCTCCGCCTGGTCTTTTACGCCGAAGGAGCCGGGGCTCTTTGGCATTTCAGCCGTTTTCGACCCCGCCAAGGAAGCGGCGCTGGCGCCGGCCATCGAGAAGGAAGTGGACACGTGGAAGACAAAGTTGTTCAAGGCCGGTGAGGTGGAGAAGGCGCGCAACATGCTCCTGCTGTCCACTCTGACCGAACAGGAGACGATGCATGGACAGGCCGCCAGCCTCGCCTCCGGCGAGTATTATGCCGGCAATCCCCGTTTTTCCGAACTCTACCTGGCGGGATTGAAACGGGTCACACCGGAGACCCTCCGGAACATCGCCAAAAAATATCTGGTTCCATCGAATCGCACACTGGCCATTCTGTGTCCCACCGGCGCGACGGAACAGGCGGTCGCCCCTTCCGCCCTTTCAACGAATGTGCCGGGGGTCCACAAGCAAGTTCTTCCCAACGGCCTCACCCTGCTGACGCGCGAGGACCACCGGCTTCCCCTCGTGGCTTTTTGCGCGGCTTCCGCGGGCGGCGTCCTCGATGAAGACGCCCGCAACAACGGCATTGCCCATTTGACCGCGGAGATGCTGCTCTCCGGAACCGGCTCCCGGTCCGCCGACACGATCGCCGGGCTTCTGGAATTCCGCGGCGCGTCGCTGTCTCCGTTTTCCGGCTACAGCAGTTTCGGCCTGCAAGGCCAATGCCTCAGCCGGGACGCCGCGGTCATGCTCGACCTCGTGGCCGATTGTCTCCGGCAGTCCATCTTTCCGACAAACGAATTGGACAAGAAGAAAGCCGAACAGATCGCCGGCATTCTCCGGCAGCAGGAATCGCCTTTTTTCCAGGCCGATAACGTCCTGAGGAAGACCCTTTTCCCGGACCACCCCTATCGCTTCTTTCCCATCGGAACGATCGCCTCCGTCCGTTCCCTGCAGCGCGACGACCTCCTCCGGTATCATCGCCGGGCCCTCACCGCCAGCAACACGGTCCTGGCGGTTTTCGGCGACATTTCGCCCTCCCAGGTCTCAGAGGCCTGCGCGCGAGTCTTCCGGACCCTGCCGTCCGGAACGCGGAGCCGGCCTGTCCTGCCCCCCCCAAACCCGAGCCTGCCCCTGCGTACTTGTCCCGCCAACGGCAGGATCGTCACGCCGGTCCCGCGAGAACAAACCATCGTGCTGGTGGGCATGCCCGGCATCGCCGTTCTGGATCCGAGAAAAGACGCCATCGCGATTCTGCTGGAGGCGCTCAACGGGCTTTCCTCCGACCTGCTCATTCGGATCCGCGACCAGGAAGGCCTCGCCTATTATGCCGGCGCTCTGCAATTGACGGGCCCGGCGCCCGGCATGCTGACCCTCTATGCCGGAACACGAACCGACGCGGTCGAGCGGGTGACCGCGTTGATCCAGGAGGAAATGGAGCGGCTGACCACGGAAGGGCTTCGCGAGGAGGAATGGGTCCGCGCCCGGGAACAACTGACGGCCGCCTTCGACCGAAAATGCCAGGCGAACGGAGAACTGGCCATGGATTGCGTCATCAACGAACTGCTCGGTCTCGGCTATGCCCATGGCTTTTCGATCCGGACACGGCTCGAACGCTTGCCTCCTTCCGACGCGCTGGAGGCGGCGCGTTCGCTTTTCGAACCGGACCGCTGCGTCATTTCCATTGCCGTACCCGAAACCGATGCGAATCGCAACATCCCGGATAGGAAGGAGTCCCGCCATGCCTCAGGAAAACCGGACGAAGGAAAACCAGAATAAATCCCTGTTCATCAATCTGGTGGTGATGTTCGCCACCTCGACCATGCAGCAACTGGGAAAAATCATCAATCCCGTCACCGGCAAGACGGAAATCAACCTCGAAAGCGCCCAGATGACCATTGACATGCTGGACATGCTGGAGGCCAAAACCCGCGGCAACCTGGATGCCGACGAGGCCAAAATCATCAACGATTCCCTGGCCTCGCTCAAAATGAACTTCGTGGAAACCGCCGAAACGGCGAAGCCCGACGAGACAACGGGCGAGTCCCCGGAAAAACCCGCGGCCCCTTCAGCCGCCTCGACGCCCTCGGCCGACGAACCGGCCGCCGCCGGCGACAGGGTCAAATACCGCAAAACCTACGGGGAAAAATGACCCCTCAAAGCGGCAGAGTCCTGATTTCCCCCTCCTTGAAATCGCCGATAAAGAGCGTCCGGCCCGTTTCGCGCTGGACATGCTGCTGGAGGCGGCCGATGTTGATGATGGAGCCGGGATACACCAGTTCGAGCGCCCGGATTTCCCCCTTGGGCTGATTTTCGATCTGCACCATGAGCTTGGCTTTCTGATCCTGCATGTCCCGCGTCTGGGATTCCAGCGTGCGGTATTGCTCAATCAACTTCTCGAACGCCGGCCGTTTGGCCGCCGGAAGTTTTTCCATCTGCTTCGGATCGGCCAGCATGATCTTGAGCACCTTGTCGCCGATGGCCACATGGATCTTCTTCATGACCTGACCGGCCTGAGCCAGTTGCTGGTCCAATTCCAACAGTTTTTTGTCCAGCAACATGCCGCCACTCACGGCCACCAAGGTTCCCCTGACGGAATCCGAGCCGATCACCCGAACCTCCACGCCCTTGCCCGCCCTCACTTCCCCCCCAATGATGGCGCCCTTGCCCTTGACCACCTTGACCCAGCCTTCCGCGTTGATCTTGCTTTGCATGATGTGGCTTCTGACGATCACATCGCCCTCGCACTCCACAAAGCTGTTTTCGATGAAACCGGCACTCAGGTTGCCCTTCGCCCGGAGCTCGTTTTTCCCCGTTCCGACCAGGCCTTGCGTGACGGTGATATTCCCCCCGGAGACAATCTTGGCATCCGCCACTTCGCCCCGGATTTCGATATCCTGTCCCGCCTCGACAATAAAGCCCGCGCGCACGGACCCTTTCACCAGCACGGAGCCGGTAAAACGGATATTGCCCACCGAAAGATCGACATCGCCATCCACCGTATATTGCTCCAGCACCTGGATTTCGCGGCCCGCAAACGTCACCATGCCGTCGCAATTGGCGTAATACCGGTTTTCCTCCACACGGATATTCTTGCCCGGCACAAGGCGCACCAACGCGCCTCTCCGCTTCGTCGGAGGGATCGCCTTGCCCTGCACGCTTTTTCCTTCGATGGCGTCGACGGGATGAAACAACTCGGCCAACAACTGATCTTTTTTGACCAGAATGATGCGGTTCGACTCGTGAAAATCGATCCTGGCATCGCCTTCGGCGTCAACCTGGGTGTTGGCGGCGAACTTCAGATCGATCCGGCCGTCTTCCGCGTTGACCGCGGACCGGCCGGTGGCCGCCAGGAAACGCGTGGGGGTGGCGGAGCTCCGGGCCGCGGCAATGCCGCTTTCGAGGGCCGAGGCATCCGCGCCGAAGACCACGCCGTTGGTTTGGAGAAAGGCCATCACGTCGTCGGGGGTTCCGGCATATTGCGGCGGCAGAACCACGAATGCATGCAGGCCCTCCTGAAGCACGTCCACCGTGAGTTCCGCCGATGTTGCCGCATCCGCCGACGGCTTCCCCGGCGCATTTTCGTTCATCGACATAAGAACCTCCCCCGCCCCGCAACAATCGCTCGCGAAAAACCCGGCCCCATCGCTTCAACTCAATTGAGGGATGTCGGAGATCAGGCCCAACTGTTTGATCTCCTCAAGCAACATCAGGCGTTCCACCGGCTTCACGATATAGGCATCGCAATCTTCGCCGATGGCGCTCATGACATTGGCGGCGTCGCCGAGCGCGGTCAACATGATGACCTTGGCCCGCCGGCGGCGATCCAGGCCGTGTTCCCTCTCCAAATCCCGGATGGCCTTCAACGCCTCATGCCCGTTCATGTGCGGCATGACGATATCGAGACAGATCAGGGAAAACGGATTCTGTTCCGCCAGTGACTTCTTGACGCACGCCACCGCAATCGCGCCATCCTCCACCGCCTCGCATTCTCCGATGGACGCCAGGTACAAATACAGAACACGCCGGCAATCGGGATCGTCTTCCACAATTAAAATGCGCATGGCTCACCTTAGGTACTGTTGGGACACACCCCGTTTTTCGTCAACCCAAACCTCCAGCATGTTACACCCGCCCTCGCCGACTGCGCAAGCACTTCCGTTGTCTTTTTCACTGCCTTCCGTCGCGGTCCAAGTGCCGGCGAAGGACGGCACGCCCCACCTCGGACCACCACCCGTTTCTGACGATATCCTGCAATTGGGTCGGCGAAAGCGCCGTGAGATCGGCATCGCGAAGCAGGCAACAGATCATGTTGCGGTCGAGCTCCCGGCGAGACGTCGTCCCCATCTCCGTCACGGGCACGTCCGCTTCAATCAATGAAGCCACACGCCGGCGGCCTTCCTGAAGGGTCCGCATCAACTCATCCTTGGATGCCATGGCGAGGTTCCTCTCCCGCTTTTACCTCAGCCGGGGCAGACTGGCCGCGGCGATGGACTGCCCCACGCGGCGGTTGGACTCGTCCGGAACCACCAACTTGATCTTTCCGGACAGGTCGGGGAATTCCTGCTTCAGCACGCGCCCGGCGGTCCGGATCACGACATCGCCCCCCTCGCCCGAAGTGACACGGCCCAGAACAAGCAGGAATTCCATGTCGTAAAAGGCGGCGAACTGGGCCACGGCATAGCCGAAATATACCCCGATCGTCTCGTAAATGCGGTGCGCGCGTTCATCCCCTTTCGCCATCAGCGCCTGGACATCCTTTAACCGCTCCGGCAGTCCCTTTTTTCCATCCAGCGGAATGCCCGCCGGCCCGGCCAGCCGGTTGACGGCCATCTGCGAAAAATACTGCCCGCCGCACCCCCGGTCGCCCGACCATTCGTCTTCCGGCGCGTCCGGCCGGTAATCCACCGGCGCAAAGGCCAGTTCATCGAGCCAGCCGGGTATCTTGCCGTCCCCGTCCACGTATCCGCCGGCCAGACTGGATCCCATGGCGATGCCCAGCACCCGGTTGACCCCCATCGACATGGACCCCGCCAACGCCGTCACCTCGCCATCATTGATGACGTCCAGAGGAATCCCGCCCCACGCTTTTTGAATCTCCAGGAACAGCGGGCGCACGCGTTGTTCGAAAAGTTCGCGGGGCACCCCACGGAACAGGGAGGCCACCCGGACCTGATTGCCGAAAAACACCCCCGCCGAGGAGCCGCCAATGGCATCCACCCGCGGCAAATGGGCGGCCGCGGTCTTCAGGGCCGACATGATTTCATCGAAATGGTACCGCGGATCCGCGTGCGATTTGGGATCCCAGACCACTTCTTCGCTGAACACCGTTTTGCCCTCCAGCACGGCCGACACCTTGCGGTCGCTGGCGCCCAGGTCGAAGCCGATACGGCACCCCTCCAGGTGCCGGCCCAGCGGTTTCGCGTTGTTCCGGGCCGCCGGCACCCGGTCCGGCGTGGTCAATTCGATCCGGAACGGCTGCCCGTAAAACTCGCTCATCATTCCGGCATCGAACGCGCGTGCGCCGCCCTTCGCATAGGTCGCTGTGAGCGTTTCTCCGAGTTCCCGGGGCCCTGCGAGGATCACGCGCCAACCGCCCCGCTGCCACAGCAAAAATTTCAAGAGGCGTTCGGCATAGACCTTGTTCGCCGCCTGCCGCTCGTGATCCGGGGGAAACACCTGTGTCTCATAGCGGGAAACGGACCCGCCGTCGGCCTCCAGGGCTATGATCAGATGAACGCCCCGGTTGGATTCCCGGACTTCCGTTTCAAACCGCCGGTTCGCGAGAGCGGCGGGCCGGAACGTCCGGTCCAGCGGCGGGACGATGCCGGGGGTCTCCAAAAACCAGCTCGCGTCAGTCTTCATACGATGAACTCCATGACGAAGATTTGTGCGAACGAATGGCCAAACCTGAAGGGCACTTATATAAACTCGTGTTTCGACAGACGGCGGCCGAGGCCGGCCTCCCTCCAGAAGAACGCCTGTATTCCCTCCTATTGGAGGGCGGGCGGCCTCGACCGCCGCGAGTTTAAGCAAGTGCCATTCAGTCCGGACCTCACGACGCAAACTCCGGTTTTGAAATGTATCAGCAGGAATTAGAAAGTCAACACTGCCGGCCGATCACGACCGACGGAAACGGACCGGCGGGCCGCCGGGAAATTCAAACGCCTTGAGCGATTCATATTCGTTTCGACGCCAGTCCTCGATCATTCCGGGATGCGTCATCAGCAGCCCGTTTCCGGACTCCATGCAATGCGCGAACCGGGAAAGAAAACGGGGATAGTCGCGCCAGCGCCGGAAATCGTAAATGCCGCCGAAGCCGTCATTGGTGGCCAGCCCGGCCACCCGCAGGCGGGTCCGCAGGGTCTGCCCAAACCCGGCGATGCTCCAGCATTTCCAGAAGGCCACGCCCTGGCGCACGATCTTGGCCAGCGGCATGAATGAGTTCCGGATATAGGGCTGATCGGCCACGGGCAGACGGGCGGCAAACTCGACCACGAGATCCCTCACGACGGGCAACTGGTGGACATGCCGGTGCCCGTCGATGAAATCCGGCGGGAACCCGAACCGCTCGACAAACTGCCCATATTGGTCGGTCAGGCTTCCGGCAACGGCCTCGCGATCCAACCGCCCCAGCAGGGAGGCCCACAGAAGCGAACGGAAGCGCGCATCGGTGTCGCGGGCAACGGAAGTTTCACGCCCGGACACCCCCGGCGGCGCCAGCAGGAGATGCAGTCCCAAATCAATCCGATCGCGGAACGCCCGCAGGGCCCGCACCGACGCGGCATCACAGCCGGGAAGCGTGATCATGCAGGAGACCGCTGTCAGACGCCGGCGCTCCACCAGATCCAGGATGGCCCGGTTGACATCCTCGGACAACCCGAAATCGTCGCCACAAACGATCATAGAATCCTTTCAGGGACGGGGCGGATAGGAAACCCGGAAATACAGGGGATGATAATCCCGCATCATCCGCGCCGACAATGTCGGGTCCTCGAACGTCCACAGCTCGCATCGCCGTTGACAAAACTCCGCCCGGATCGGAACGGTTTGAATCGTCTGCATGAAGGGTTTGCCGAAACGAGCCTCCAGGCGATTCCACGTGTCATGCCCGTAGCCCTTGCAGATCAGCCAGGCCGTCTTCCGGTTCATGTTGTCTTCGCCGATGGCGCCATAGGTCCGTACGTACTGCCAGGGAAACGGCTCGACAGGAAGCGTCTCGTCGGACAAGAACCGCAAGAGGTAGGCATCCCAATAACCGGTCAGAATGACCGCGTGATGGCTCTTCAGTTCGGGGATCACGGCGTGAATGGCGAGGTTGAGATCGCGCTCCTCGTTCCGGGCCTTCGTCAACTGCCTCTCCCATTCCCGGGCGGAAAAGGCCAGCACCATCGCGGCCAAGGCCAGCGGCAGAAGCCAGCGCGGTCCCGCCGGCACCGCAAATCGCGAGAAAAGCCAGACCATTCCCACAAAAGTCTGGAGACAATAGCGGATGGCGGAGCTGTCGACCGCCAGTGTGGGCACGCACATCATGACGATCATGATCAGGCTGGAGCCCGCCACCCAGGCGATATCCAGAGCCGACACGTCCTTTCTCCTGCGGAGCGCGAACCACAGGAACCCCGCCGCCGCGGCGGCGCTCCAGAGGATGGCGAGCGCGGAAACGACCGGATCCTGGCGATGGATGCCGAGCATCTTGGAATAAATTCCTCCCTCCACAAAAAAAACACTTAGGGCATGGGCAACATCCTTGCCGGTCGCCATGATGAGGTCGGTGACATACGCATACGGCCATGTGGGAGCCCTGAAAATGTTGTGCAAGAGCATGGGGACATACCCGGCAAATCCGCCCAGCAGGAAAGCGGTGAAGACAAGACACCGCCCCTTGACGGACGCGACGGACCACGTCCGCACGAACAACAGCGGCGCCATCACCAGGCCATACAGGAAGACCTGCGGCCGCGAAATCAGGGCCAATGTAGTGGCCAGTCCGAACATCAGCCAGGCACCCTGCCGAAGCCGGGCGTTCGCGGCCAGCCCCTCCTCGATGCGGGCAGCCGAATAAAACAGTATGCCCAATACAAACAGGCTCATTTCGATGGAGGAGTTTTCCGCCAGCACAAAGAGAAAGCGGCTTGAACTGGCGATGAGAAGGCAAAAAATGAGGGCCGCCGGCCAACGCGGCCGGCCCGTCCGCCGCTGGACCCGAAGGAAACTTTCAAAAAGCAGCCATAGGCCGGCCAGCGAGAGGAGAGTTCCGGCGATCCGCAGCACCAGCATCGGAGTCGCGGTCTCCGGCATCACCCAGCGGACAAGGGCATACACGTACGGCGTGATGGAAAAGAGGTAATTCTGGCCATACGCCAGCGTAGTCCAATAACCGTCGCGCAGGATGTGATTGCCCATCAGGCCGAAAATGACCGTGTCTGAATTCAAATTCCAACAGGGAAACCGCACCAGGATGGCGCCGAACACGCTCGTCAACGCGAGAATGAGCAGTCGTGGCGCCCAACGCTCTTTGAAGTTATTGTTCGGCATTGAATTGTTGTAACAGCTTAGGTATGGTAGAAGTTTCTCAACTGTTTGATCCGCCGGCCGCCG
>JACQHI010000207.1 GCA_016199105.1 Lentisphaerota bacterium
CTCCTCGATGGCGGCGATGACGTCGTCCGAGGGCACCATGTTGCTGGTCGTGAGGTTCATCACCACCAGCTTGCGGTATTCGCCGGGAAATCGCCGCAGCACGTCGGAGGCGATATTGGCCGGCAGATAGCGGAGCACGAGCGCGGTCACGATCGGCTGCTCTTTCATGAACGTGTTGGCCATTTCCTCCGGATCGGCCATCCGCAGGTCCACGAAGGGCATTTCCTTGCGAATGTTGTCGTCGGACAGGAGGGCGCTGGCGCGCTTTTCGCCGATGGCCTTCACCAGGAGCGAACTGGCCAGTTTCTTGTCGCCGAACACGGCCTGACCCAGCTCATGAATTTCGCGCAGGCAGTTCTGCATGACCAGATCCCGGATTTTTCCGGGCACCACCCCGAGGTCGCGGATCACGGTCACCAGGCGGGCCATCACCTCCGGCTCCAACTGCTGGAGCACGGCGGCGGCGGTCTGCTCATCCATGCTGGCGAGGAAAATCGCGATCTTTTCCTCGATCGTCATGTCGGCGGATTGTCGGGTTGGCGGCATGGCGCTTCGCTCCTCTTACGAAATCTGCAGGGACCGGGTGATCCAGGCCGCGGCCTTTTTGGGATCTTCCTTCACCGACTGCAGCGTCTCATACAAATCCACGTCCACTTCCTTCTCCTGGATCATGCCGCCGGCGCCGCCGGCGCCCATGCTCTGGATCGGCACGCCGATTTCCGCGCTCTGCACCGACGCCGCGGAGGACATGATCCGCCGCCCGGCCAGCCACACGACCACCAGCAGGAGCGCGAGCACGCCGTAACGGACGAGGGAGTCGACCGGCACGGGCAGCTTGTCCCACCACTTCGGGGCCGGCGCCGCTCCCGGAGCCTGGAATTCCATCTCCTCCACTTTCACGACGTCGCGGCGACCGCGCACGGGGTCCTTCACGGCCCCCACAGCCGCCTCTACGAGTTCCTGGATGGCCTGGATCTGGGTGGGCGTGCGGGACGCGGCGCCCTTCGCCACGCACACCGAGGCGGATATCCGCGCGATCCGCGCGCCGGTCTGCAGCGTGTTCTCCACGCCAACGGGCACCAGGTACTCGTTCTGCACGTTTTCCTTCTTGGTCTTCGACTGGCTCTGCTCGGGAGTAAAGTTGGGATTTCCTATCGTGGTGTTCCCTCTGGTGCCGCCGTCCCCGGAGGTCGCTTGTCCCGGTTTCGTGCTGCTCTCGGTCTGGATTTTCTCGCTCCGGATGACCTTGCCGTCCTTGTCGTATTTCTCCTGGCGCTTTTCGATCCGGCTGAAATCCAGTTCCGCCGCGACTTTCACCACAGACCGATCCTTGCCGAGGAAGGTGTCCAGAATCTCCTGCGCGTTCTTGGTCAACTGGACTTCCACGTTGCGCTGTATGCCGAGTTGGTCGCCGGCCATGGCCAGTTGATCCTCGCCGGCCGCCGAGGCCGCGGAGAGCAGCTTCCCGGTCTGGTCCACGATCGTGATGCCCGACACCTGCAAGCCGGGCACGGAGCTGGCCGTCAGATGGGCGATACTGCGGACCTGCGCCGGGTCAAGCTGGGCGCCCCTCTTGACCTTCAGCATGATGGAGGCGCCGGACGGCTTGTCCTCCGCCGTGGAGAACAGCTTTTCCTTGGCCAGCGTCAGCGTGACGCGGGCGGATTCGATCTCGCCAATGACGCAAATGTTCCGTTCGATCTCGCCCTGCAAGGCGCGCTGGTAGGTGATATTCTGAGCGAAATCCGTCATCCCGAACTGGGGATGCTCGAACAGCTCCAAGCCGGCGGATGTTTCCTTGGGCAGGCCCTGGCCAGCCAGCATCAGGCGCGCCCGGTTCACGTCCTTGGCGGACACATAAATGGCGGTGCCGGAGTCCCTGAGTTCGAGTTGGATCTTGGCATCCTCGAGTTTTTCGCGCATGGCCGCGGCGTCTGTCATGGTCAAGCCGGACCACAACAGACGAAAGTCGGGGCGGGTGCTCCAATACACCAACACGGCCAGGAGCGCCACGCACGCCATCAACGCCAGAATAATGCTGGCTTTCTGGTTGAACCCGAAGCGCGACCAGATTTCCTTGATCTGCTTCCCGAGCACGCGGAGCACCTGCATCATGAAAGGACCCTCTGGGTATTGTTTCTCTGTTTCCGGGCGCGCGCGGCCTTACGGCTGCATGCGCAAAACCTGCTGATACGCGTCCATCAGTTTATCGCGCACTTTCATCATCAGATCGAACGCGATACCCGCCTCTTCCAGTTTCACCACCACATCGTGAACGTTGCTCGTTTCGCCGGTGACCAGTCCATCGATGGATTTGTCCGCCTCTTTCTGAAGCGTGTCCACCTGGTCCACCAGCCCCTTCAACATGTCCTTGAACGGGACGCCGTTCTCGCCGCCCTTCTCGACCGGCTTGTTCAGGGTGGGTTTCAGCTCGCCCGGCCCGCCGACGCGGATCTGATTGTTGAGCTCGAATGGATTCATGTTCATGGGAATATCCCCTTACCGGTTACCGTCCGATGTCCAAGGCCCGACTGGCCATGTCCTTGGCCGTCTTCATCGCCGTCAAATTCGCTTCATACGCCCGCGACGCCGTCATCATGTCCACCATTTCCTCGATCGGGCTGATATTCGGGAGATTGATGTAGCCCTCCGCATCGGCATCCGGATGCCCCGGCCGATACACCCGTTTTCCCGGCTGGTTACTTTCGACCACTTCCTTCACTTCCACCCCTCCGCCCTTGTTTTCGCCGGTCTGGGCATCAATGGCGTCCGACAGCTTGCTGGCAAAAATTACCTCCCGACGACGAAAAACTTTGCCGTCGGCGCCTTTGGTGGTTTCCGCATTCGCCACGTTGTTGGCAATGACTTCCATGCGGCGATTTTCAGCATCAAGCCCGGAAGCGCTGATTTGTATCGCAGGGACTAGAGTGAAATCCGACATCTTGGTTTTACCTCGTTATAACACGTTTTAATTCAACAGATTAAAACTGACCAGACAAAACCTTTCTCATGCCGCTATACTTCATTGACAGCGCCCTGCTTGCCACCCGATACATCAACTCATTTTGGCTCATTTCGGCCAGTTCGCTCTGGGTTGTAATGTTATTTCCATCCGGCCTGAACGGCTGTGAAACGTCATCATAAAGTTCTGCTTTTAAAGATGATATGGCATCTTTATCATCGGATTTAATCGCAGAAATGAGAGAGTCTTTGAAGCGTAGATCCTGGCGGGTAACCCCAGGCGTGTTGACATTGGCGAGATTATTGGCCAAAACCTCATGTCTGGCCGCCGTCAGATCCAACAATTTGTTCAAGAGTGTAATTGAAGTGTCCATACGGCTGAGTACAAAAGCATGTTCCATGCCATCTGCCGCAGCAATTCGAAGTTTGCCGTCCTTCGGCACCTGAGTCAGCCAGGAATGGCTGACTTACCCCCAGTAAGACAGGCATTCCTGCCTGTCATCCGGAACATTGGCTGCCTTGAAAGAATTGCTGCATCTTCTGGAAGACGCTTATACGAACTCGGGAGGGAGGAGCTTGTTTTGCCGGTATTCGTTCAACTTATTGCGAAGAGTGCGAATGCTGATGGCAAGAATTTCAGCCGCTTTCGTCTTGTTGCCGTGGGTCGTTTTTAACGCCTTGAAAATGGCGATGCGCTCGATTTCCGACAAACTCAACGTGGCGTCGGATGACGTCTCCGGCGCGTCGGCCGGAGACGAGACGGGCATCCGGCTGATCTCCGGCGGCAATGCGCCGAGCCCCAGTTCGGGTCCCTCCTCCATCACGGCCAGCCGTTCGATCAGGTTTTCCAATTCCCGTATGTTGCCGGGCCAGGCATACGCCTGAAGCGCTTTCAACGCCTCGGGGGTGAAATGCGTCTTCTTGTCCTCCTCCCGTTTGCCGGCGAACCGTTCCAGAAAGGCGCCGGCCAGGAGGGGGATGTCGTCCGGCCGCTCCCGCAACGGCGGGAGCTGCAGCGGCACGACGTTCAGCCGGAAATAGAGGTCCTGGCGGAACTTGCCGAGCTCGACATATTTTTTCAGATCCCGGTTCGTGGTGGCAATGACGCGCGTATCCACCTTGAGGGTGCGGGCGCCGCCCACCCGTTCGAACTCGCGTTCCTGCAGCACGCGCAGCAGCTTGGCCTGCACGCCGATGGGCATCTCGCTGATTTCATCCAGCAGGAGCGTCCCTTTGTGGGCCAGCTCGAAACGACCCAGCCGCGTGGCCACGGCGCTCGTGAAAGCGCCCCGTTCATGGCCGAACAGCTCGCTTTCCAGGA
>JACQHI010000193.1 GCA_016199105.1 Lentisphaerota bacterium
ACCATAGTCCGATATAGGTGTTGGGTCAAGCGGTGGCGGCGAGGGGGCAGCAATTCGCATTATGGAAGACCAGTGGGCACGTAGCGCCCACTGTACTGGGGAAATGTTCCAAAAAGTAGGCTACGAACCCGCTGCTTCGCACAGGCCGCTCAACCGTCATAATGCGAATTGCTGGCGAGGGGGCATCCCGTTATTGCAGTTGCTGGGAGAGGAAGAAGAAACGCAGCGGGTTCGCAGCCCCCGCTGTACTCCGCCAGTACAGCGGGACCTGTGGGACCGCTGCTCTTTTCATCTTAACGGGTGCACCATCAACATCGCGGGCCGCTGTCCTTTTGGTCATGCGTTGCCGGGTGGACACGTCGCTTTTGGGATTGCGTCGCCGGGAGGGAATGGACAGACTGACGGCCATTCAACCCGGAGGCTATCCATGTCGAGTCGAGTCCGGAAGAACGAGGCGTTTCTTCGAAATATCTACGCCAAGGGACCGTTCCAGGGGCATGGCTTCGTTTGCGTACCGCCCTATATCGGCATCTGCGAGCTGCCAGACTACGATTACACGCTGTCCGATAAGCCCGTCTCCCTGTGGGTGCCATGGATGGTCGAAAACTACCGGCGCCTGGCGGAATTCGTCGAGAAGGTCGGCGACGACAGCGTGCCGACCGCCCGCCTTTCCACGGGCACCCACATTTTTGCGGCGGCATTCGGTTGTACCGTCCACCGATTTCCCGACAACAATCCCTGCGCCGTTCCGTTCGTCAGGACCGTGGAAGAGGCGGACCGCCTTCCCGTGCCCGACCTCTGGAAGTCGCCCGGCCTCGTCCGCGTCTTCGAACTGGCGCGCCTTGTTCAAAAGGAGCTGGGCAAAGACGTGTGTCTTGGTCCGCCCGACATGCAAAGCGGCTTCGACACGGCCTCCCTGATCTGGAACAAGGAGGACATGCTCTGCGCGATGCTGGACGACGCCGACAAGCAGGCCATCAAGCGCCTGGCGGCGAAATGCGCAAACCTCTTCAGGACGTTTCTGGTGGAATTTCGGAAGGAGTTTCCGAATTGCAGTCCGTGTCATTGTCCCCTGGTGTGGTCTCCGCCGGAGCTGGGGCCATGGCTTTCCAACGACGAATGCGGCGCGTTCAACACGGCGATGTTCGAGGAGTTCTGTCTCCCGGAGCTGCTCGACCTGTCGAAAACGTTCGGCGGGCTGGGCATGCACTGCTGCGCGGACGCCGAACACCAGTTCGAAGCGTTCAAGAAAATCCCTGATTTCTACGGTTTCAACCGCGTGGCGAGCAAGAGGGGCTATCGGCCGATTCTCGACCACTTCGCGGGACCGGCGGCGCCGGTGCACGTGCTGGGGTGGGTGCCGGAGGCCGATAGCGTGGATTTGATCAAGCGGGCGCCCGCGGGGACGCGCTTCATCTTCCAGTTCAACGCCGCCGCGCCGGACGAGGCGAAAGCCTGGCTGGCGCGGATGCGGGCCTTGAGCCCGAGACGGGATGGCGTCTGAATTGTTCTTGTCTCCCACCGGCAATCGTCGTAAATTTCATTACGTTTTGTTTCCACCGGAAGAGGCTCTGTCAACGCCTCATGACGAACAGTCATTTCCCGCCGCGTCGGTTCCGATCCGTCCGCGGGAAAGGTCTTTAAGCAAAGGGATCGCAACAAGGAGAGATTACCGCCATGACGAAGCCCACCATGACCATGCTCGACGGCAACACCGCGGCCGCCACGGTTGCCCATGCGACGAACGAGGTCTGCGCCATTTATCCGATCACGCCTTCCTCCAACATGGGCGAGACGGCGGATGAGCTGAGCGCGGCGGGCGAGAAGAACATCTGGGGCACGGTCCCGAGCGTCGTGGAACTCCAATCCGAGGGCGGGGCCAGCGGCGCGGTGCACGGCGCGCTGACCTCGGGCGCTCTCTCCACCACGTTCACGGCCTCGCAGGGGCTGTTGCTGATGATCCCCAACATGTTCAAGATCGCCGGCGAGCTGACCAGCACGGTCTTCCACGTCTCCGCCCGCGCGGTGGCCTGCCAGGCGCTTTCGATTTTCGGCGATCACTCCGACATCATGGCCGTACGTTCCACCGGTTTCGCGCTCCTGGTCTCCAACAGCGTGCAGGAAATCATGGATTTTGCGCTGATCGCGCAAGCGGCCACGCTGGAATCGCGCGTGCCGTTCATCCATGCCTTCGACGGGTTCCGAAGTTCCCACGAGCTCCAGAAGATCGAGGAAGTGACGCAGGACATGATGAAGGCCATGATCTCCGACGACCGGGTCATCGAACATCGTCGGCGCGGCCTGTCGCCCGACCGGCCGACGCTCCGCGGCACATCCCAGAATCCCGACGTCTATTTTCAGGGCCGCGAGACGGTGAACGCGTTCTACACGAAGACGCCGGCCATCGTGCAGCAACAGATGGACCGGTTTGCCAAGCTCTCCGGCCGCCAGTACCGCCTGTTCGACTACGTCGGCGCACCGGATGCGGAGCGGGTGATCGTCATGATGGGTTCGGGCGCGGAAACAGCGCACGAGACCGTGGACTATCTGGTTTCGAAGGGCGAGAAGGTCGGCGTGGTCAAGATTCGCCTGTTCCGTCCGTTCGACATCCGGGCGTTTGTGTCGGCCCTGCCAAAGACCGTCAAGGCAATTTCGACGCTGGACCGGACGAAGGAAGCCGGCGCGCTGGGCGAACCGCTGTACGAGGACATCCGCACGGCGATCGGCGAGGCCATGAGCGAGAAACTCGTGGCGTTCGGCGGGTATCCGCGCGTGCTGGGCGGCCGGTACGGGCTGGGCTCCAAGGAGTTTACACCGGGCATGGTGAAGGCCGTGTTCGACAATCTCTCCGCGGCGAAGCCGATCAATCATTTCACGGTCGGCATCGACGACGACGTCACCGGGGCCAGCCTGAAAACGGACGCGGGCTTCCACATCGAGCACAGCGAGCGCGTGGAATGCATGTTCTACGGGCTCGGGTCCGACGGCACGGTCGGTGCCAACAAGAACTCCATCAA
>JACQHI010000194.1 GCA_016199105.1 Lentisphaerota bacterium
AACAGGGAAATCACGACGCCGGCGGTCGAGCCCATGATCGCCCAGAACGGGATCACCATGCCCGTCAGGATCAGACCCAAATCGATGATCAGATTGATCGGCGTCGCCGGAATAAAAGTCGCAAGGGCCGGTGTGAAATCCACGAAGGGAATGGGAATCAGCATCAGGGGCTTGGGCAGGAACGAGCCCGTCACCGCCGGCAGCGCGATATAAATCGCCCCATAGACCATGCCGATAACGCCGCCGATGGAAAAACAGCGCCAGCGCCAGGGCTCTTTCGATTCGCTGCTCTCGGCCAGCGCCACAATGCCGGACGCGCTCACGGGCGCCATGGGGAACGGCAATTCCTCCACGTCATTGGTCAGCCGGTACAGCACATAGCCCATGCCGAACCCATCGATCTGGCTGATGACCAGCCCCAGGGAGATCATCGCGATGGGCACCAGCCATGCCTTGGTGAAAAAAGTCCGGCCCGCCTCCCGGATCACATCCGCCTGCGGCGACACCCAGGAGGGAATCTCCGTCGCCACGCCCATCGCCAGGGCGTAATCGGACTGGACGAAGAACTGGCTCCACAGGAGCCCCGAGAACGGGGAGGCGATGGCCAGGCCGGACATGAAAAACAGGATGTAGATCTCCTGCATTTTCAGGTCTTTCAGGGAGCGGCGAGCCACTTCGGCGAAAAGGATGATCGTCACCCAGTGGGATGCGGAGGAGATGCTGCCGCCGCTGCCAATCACGAGCGACAGGTACATGGAGCCGGGCATCATGATGAAGCCGAGGAACAATGCGCCGATCACGGTTTTCCAGTTGAAACCGTCGGCAAAGACCTCGGGCGGCTCCATCATCTGCCGATATTCTTCAAGTTCCTTGTCCTGATGAGTGCTCGCCATGATTTATCCGCCCAACTCCTGTTCGGCCTGCCGAACATACAGTTCATGTCGGGTCACATCAAGGTTTCTCCAGCGCAACAGATATTTGCGCAGGACCTCGAGGAACGGCCGGTTCGTGGTGACCCAGTTGGAATCCTGGCCGGAGATGCGGTCAATCCGGAGTTCCAACCGGTAGGCTTGAACGCGATCTTCATACACCAGGCGGAAGCTCAAACGCTGGGTCACACCCAGGTCGTACGGCGCGAGGGCCGTGTGGTAGTCCATCGTATAGGCGTCGCGACCACGGTCATCCTTCGTCTTCTCATGGCGTTCCGGCGTGGCGATCAGATCGCCGATCGAGGCGGCCGTGAAGCGTCCGAAGTACTCCCGCAGATATCCCAACACGCCCACCGCCAGGTGCGGCTGATAGATGAACGGGAAGACCACGTGCATCCGGTGGCCGTCATGCGCCGGCAACGACCACTTCCGCTTCCCGGACGGCACTGCCGCCTTGGTGGCCACCACCGCCGGGTACAGGGTGGACAGCAACACGATGGCGATGGTGAACAGGATGACATAGGCCACGCTCAGCGACGAATAATTCAGATTGATGCCCGTCACCAGATTGAACTTGCTGATGACGATGCTCAGCACCTGCCCGATCAAATACCCGCCCACGGAGCCGATCACCCCATACACGAACGACTCGGCCAGGAAGAACATGCCGATGTGGTGGGGATTCAGGCCGACGGCGTTATAGATGGCGATCTCCTTCTTGCGTTCATAGACCGACCCCAGCATCGTGTTCAGGATGATCGTGCTGGCGATGAACAACGGGATCAGCAGGACCGCCAGGCCGCCGATCGAGGTGCTGTAATTGGAGCCCACGTAATAGACCCCGGCCGCCACACTCTGTGACTCCCCCTCCTTTTTCTGCTCGCCGACGGAGAACGGGAACAGGCTGCTCATGAAGAATTTGGCCTGCGTGGCCGTCAGCAGGAGATCCATGATCGGCCAGATGGGCTCGTTTTCCTTGAGCTTGATGGACACGCTGTAGGGGCGGGCGCCCAGCCGCTCAGCCAAATCCACCGGCAGAACCAACAACGCGGCGGGATCCACATAAAACTGCAGGCCCTGGTCCTCCTGGGCCTCCTGCTGGGCGGCCTCCTCGGCTGCCTTCCCCGCGACGGCCTCCAGCAATCCCATTTCCTTGGCAATCCGCTTGATGGGCAGGAGCGACGCGCCGTTCAGATCCTGCAGGTCGCGGAACTGCGCGTCGTCGAACACACCCACCACCCGCAATCTCCGCCCCAGGCAGTCCACGGCGGCCGCCTCGAGCCGATTGGGATCCAGGCCCAGAAGACTGGCCGCGCCGGCGGAAATCACAACTTCGTCCGCCTGGTCGGACGAAAAGAAACGGCCCCCGATCAGCGGAATGGCTCCCAGGAACCCGTTTTCCGCCGCCGACAGGCCCAGCAAGGCCTCGAAGCGGCCGGTTTTCCCGGACGGACTTTCCACCCGCATGGGAGCGCTGTCGTTCGCGACCAGCCAACGGCGCACCACGACCTGCCCCCTCTTCTCGAACAGATGCCGGAAGACCGTGAGGGTCGCCTCGTCCATCTGCGACTTGCCGGGCCAGTGATACATGAAGCCCGTGTACAACACTTCCTTGGCGCGGCTGATGATGGTGGGATTGACTTTTTTCGAGATGCTGGTGAACGAGAGCATCGTGAACGCGACCAACACGATCGTGGCCGTCGTGAGCATCGTCCGGATGCGCCGCCGCTTCATGTTGTTGACGCCGATCAGGAGCGCCTGCTGGGTCACGGTCGAATACCCCACGTCGCCGATGCCGCCGGTATAACTGCGGAACAGCAACTGCATTTCGCCCTCGAACCGGCCGTGCAGGATGTTGATGACGAACAGGCCCAGCGCGCCCATGACAAACCCGATGAAAATCGCCTCGGCCGCCAGCGCGATCCGGAACGCGGGATGGATCAGGCGGAAAACGATAAACGTCAGCACGAACAGCAACGCGAACATGCCCATCTCGTGCTCGATTCTGACGAATTTAAAGATCAGTTTCTGCACGAAAAAGCAGAAGGGCAGGAGCAAGGCCATATACACCACGACGGCCTTGAGCATGTCGTCGGTGGTCTGCTTGGCCTGCTGGTACGATTTGACCTGCGCCCCCAGCGATTCGTACAGCGACTGCAGGGCGGCCAGATGATCGTGGCGGGCCGCCGCCGCCTTCACCCGGTCCATGCACTGGTCGCCGCGTCTGAGAAAATCGTGCACGAACTCGTTGGCCACGTCCTGGAGCTTCCGGACCCGGGCATGATTCAGCACCGACATGTCCCGCGCGATCTGAACGAACAGGTCCAGCCCCAGCTCGCCGGGCTTCGTGAAGCCCGCGCCCTCGAATTCCTTCTCCGTCGCGTTCAGGGCCAGCCGTTTGCCGGGCGTGATCAGCTTGACGCTCTCGCCCCGGGGAAGGTAAAACGCCGCCGGAGCGTTCGCCGTCGGATTGACGCCCTTACTCGAAAGGGCCGAGGCGATGCCCGTCATCCCGTATTTCTTGGGCGACGAGTTCCCCTTGGCGGTAAAGGGAAGCACGGTGCTCAGCACAATGGGCGAGGCCGACACCAGCGACGGATCCGCCGTGGTCCAGAGCGGACATTCCCAGCATTCGAACAGGGCCATCGTCAGGGTGTTGACGCCGCGCCCCAGGTTGGAATTCACCTTCAACTGCATATTGCCGGCGTCGATGGCGTGATCCACCGTGATGAAATCGGCGTCGAAATGGAAGGCGGTCGTAACGCCCGCATCCTGAATTCCATAAACGAACGAGGCGGCCCGCTGGTCCGTCAGGGCAATGTCGCCGTTGATCACATCGCCATCGAGAATGGCGTCATCGGCCAGGGGTTGATACGGACCGCGCGCGGAGGAACTTCGGAGAGTCACGGCGGAACCCGACACCGGAATATCGGGATACACGCTGGCGGCCAGTTCGTCGAACTTGAACGTCTTGAGCTGCGTGGAAAACAGGGCCGATGCGCCGCTGGCCGGCAACAATTCTTCGGTGGCCGTCAGGGACCGGTCCTCCAGCATGGACCGCAACAGCGCCGGCACGAACACCAGGCCCTCGGCCACCCGCCGGCCATCCAGGGCGGCGAACGTGTCGGTCGGCAGGAAAGACCGGCCATGCGCCGTAAAGACGTTCCGGAGACTGAAGGCGGGCGTGGCAGCGGCGCCCTGGAAATACTGGACCGCGGATTTCTGAACGTTCGGGTAATCCCCGAGCGGGAAGAAGTGCCGTTCCGTCAGGCCGCCCACCAGGGTCATCGTGTCCACGAACAGGTTGTCCTTCTGTTCCCGTGTAACGGCGGGCAGCTCGCCCGCCAGGCGGGTCGCGTTGGCGCCGAACCGGATTCCCCAGCGCTGGGTTCCGTCGAGGTTCATGGAACAGAAGCCCAGGCGGGGCGAATCCCAGTCCAGCTCCAGCGTCACCACGAACGGCACTTTCCGACCCTTCAGGATGTCCCGTATGGCGCCGTTCCTCTTGTCGAGTTCAAGGTCCTTCTCGTTCTGCTCCGCGCTGGCGCGGTTGAAATCAATGATCCAACGGACATAGCCCTTGAGGATCTCGAACTCCTGGGCGCTCAACTGGCTTAACTGGGTTTGGATGCCCACTTTGTTGAACAGCGTCAATACTTTCACATAGTGGGTCCGCTCAGCCTCCAGCTCGGCGCGTTTTTTATCGAATTCAGGTTTCGCCAGTTTCAGCCGCACAAGGTCCACCTGCTCGAGCTTCAGGCGGTTCACGTCCCGCTTGGCCCGCGCCACAATGGGCTCCTTGACGGTGAGGTTCTTGCCGGTGTTGTCGTCGAACTGTGTGCGCCAGTCGATCAGCATCGCCTCATCCGTCGCGTTCGTAACGGAATCCAGCTTCAATTGGCTATAGTAATCCACGTACACGCGCTGGGTGCGCCGGTCCGCGCTGAGGACGTCGCGCGTCTTCTCGAAATCGGCGGCGAGCAGATGCCAGGCCAGCATCCGCTCCCCGCGGAAATTCTGCGTGTGCGCGTTCACCGCCGCGAGCAGGACGGACCGGGCCGGGGGTTGGGTCTTGAACTGCTCCAGCAGGCGGGTCAGGAGATAGAGGTTCGCCCCGGCCTGCGCGCCCGCCGCGAGTTCCGGCACCACGCTGTTGGCGTCCATCGGCGCCGTGATGACGGCCACTTCCCGCGCGAGGTCCGGATCGCGGCCCGGAATCAACACCCACAAATCGCGCAACACCCGGTTCTCCCACCGGGAGGGCTCGGCCCGCACACGGATGGAGACGGGGCCCTTCGCGGCGGCCTCCTTCAGCCGGGCTCCCTCCGCCGGCGCCACGAAGAAACGGGGCACCGCCACCTCCGAGGCATGCACCTTCGACAGGGCGTCAAACCGCTCGTAACGATCCTGCCCGATGAA
>JACQHI010000020.1 GCA_016199105.1 Lentisphaerota bacterium
CCCTGGCCACCGCATCCTTCACCCTGGAAACCGGAACGCCCCCACCGCCCCTTCCCCCGCTGGACCCCGCCGGCGTGACCGACGGCGAACCCCTGCCGCGGATCATAGGGAAGTTCCAGGGTGGCCCGCTTGCCCACCGAAGCCTCGGCGTAGGCGGGGCCGACTCCGGCTTGCCCGAGCTCGGCCAGAGTTCCGTCGCGACGGAGCGCGACGGCCACCTCATGTCAGACATAGTCAATAGTCACGTTCGCCTGACAGACACCGAAGGAACTCTTTGGATCAACGCCCCAGGTCCCACCACAGTCGAACGGCTCGGCCCGTTGCACGCCACCGTCTGCACCCGGGGTTCCCTCTGCGCTCCCAATACCGACCGCCGCGTGGAATGGGAAGCCTACACCGACTTTTACCGGGATACCCTCTGGACCCATACCCGGTTTTTCTACTGGGCCGGCGCCAAACACGTGTCCTTCATTCCGTCCCGCCGCGACGCGGCCTCGGCGCCATTGGAATTTTCCGACTTTTCCATCGTCGTCGAACTCCAGCCTTCCGACGCCCCCGCGCAGTATTGCTGCTCCCGCTCGATCTGGTCCGGCGGACGCAAGGGACCCTTCGAGGCCGCGCATGGCGTCACCCAGACGCAACTGGATGAGCAGAACTGGCAGATCGCCGACGCGCAGGGCCGCGTGCTGGAAACGGGCCCCGACAAGGCGGAGGGTTATGCCGGCATCCGTCCGGACGGACAGGACGGCCTGGGAATCGGCCTGTCGGAAATCTGGCAGTCGCATCCCAAGGCCCTGCGCGCGTCGGGTCGGACGCTTGAGCTGGCGCTCTGGCCCCGCGAGTGCGGCCGGCCGCTGAAAATTTTTCCCGGGTCCGGCCGCGCCCACAGCCTGTACCTGACGCCCTACACGGACGTCAAAGCGTTGCGCCTGTTCATGCTCGGCATGGCCAGTCCGATACTCCCGCGCCTGGCGATTGAGGATGTCAATCGCACGGGCGTGATATCGCCGATGCTGAGCCCGATCAACACCCAGGTCCCCCTGCTCGAACGCCTGGTCGAGGGCATGTTCCCCGGTTTCACGCCCTACTCCAACTCCGATAACATGGGCGTATGGGGCACCGGCGAATGGAACTGGGGGGATTACAGCGCCCCCCTCTACGATCAACGCCGGATCGCCATCGGGCACGGCGAAGGCGGCATCTGGGGCAACGGCGAAGCGCAGGGCGGCTATGGCATGCTGCTCCAGTATCTGCGCACCGGCCGTATTGACTGCCTCACCCAGGGCCTCGCCTGCGCCCGCCACAAGGCGGGCGTGGATACCGTCAACGACGCGTCCGGGGATTGGCAGATCGGCGCGCAGCATATCCACTGCCTGAACCACGCCACCGGCCAATGCGTGGATTGCCACACGTGGACCAGCGAGCTGGCGCTCGGCTGGCTCCTGACCGGCGATCTCTGGATGCGGTCCGTGCTGGCCAAAACCGCCCGGCACCAAATCCTGATGAACGAGAACCAGGATTTGTCCGGATGTCGCGAGCGGGCGGGCGGCTGGTTCCTCATCGCCCTCTGCGCGTGTTATGAAGGACTGGGCGACGAGCGTTGCCTGACGATCGCCCGGCGTGCGGTGGCGGGACTCAAGCGCTGGATCGAAACGGACGACGGCGCGATCGCCATCCCTCCCTCGCGCAAGGCGCATTCCCCGGCCCACACCTGCATCGCCATGACCGGCATCGCGGATTTCTGGCGCATAACGGGCGATCCGCTGGCGCGCGAGGCGCTTCTGGCCGGCGGAAAACTTTTACTGGAAAAAGGCCGGGACTCCAACGGTTTCTTCACCACGGCCGACGCGCCCGGCTACCGGATTTACAGTCAGGTCCCCCGTTGGCCCTTGGCGCAATGCCTGCCGGCGATGGACGCCCTGTACCGGCTGACAGGCGACCGCACCTGGCTTGAAGCAGGAATGCACCAGTGTCGGTTGCTGTTCAAACTCACGCAGGCGGAGACTCGCTGGAAAGAGGAACAATCCTGGCCCCACGAAGGCAGCCTGATCTATGCCTACGCCTTCGGATTCCTGGAGAGCGCGCGCGAGGCGGGCTTGCTGAAGGATCTGGGATGAGGGCGGAGAGGGGGTCGAGGGTCAGGGGTCGGGGTGAAGCAAGCGGCATGTCATGCCGCAGGCTTGGCGAAGGCGGATTCTGGGTTTTGGGTTTTAGGTTTTGGGGTGGTCTGTGGAGGGCGAATCCGTCGGCTGACGGATGAGCCGATGCATTCCTTCAGCATCAACCTTCTCCCACACGAAGAACGCACGCGCAATGATCGATCGGCGGCCGTGACGCGCCCCGGCACGAGGAAACGTCCCTGACGGGAATGCTGAAGTAGGTCGGGCATTGTCACGTGATTAGCCGCGAGAGATCGCAAAGATGCGCGCTCTTGCGGATACGCTCTCCACCTGATCGAGCCAGTCCTGCGATCCCAGGAGGCACGGATATCTCCAAGCAGCGCAAAACGTTAAGTTCCTCGGACTGACCTCTTGACCTCGCTCAATGTACGAACAGTATCACGAGAAAACAAATCGCAAACCAAGAAACTACTGGGATGACCAAGAGAGCCCACTTGCGTTCCATGATCACAGCGACGACCAACAGACATGAATTGATTGAATGGATGAGGCAGACGGTAGATCCAATACGGCCAGACGCAGCGCAGGATAGGCTCGTCGAATAGAGCGCAAACCAGACGGCAAATACGACTGAGGCGATCTGCGCTACAGCAGTCACTCGGACGGGAGAAAATGTAGTCTTTTCCGTCATATCATTGAGTCCAACATCAGTTGCCCATTGGACTCGGTCCACGAATCAGGATTTAACGCCATTTACCTGTATCCTTTCCAGCCTGTCTCTAAGTTTGACAAGAAGCCGCTCACTTTCCTTCCGTTTTCTCATGGTGTGAGGCGTACGTCGTGGCGATCAGAATACTTCCTCCCAATTTATGGCCTCACGTCAGTGCGCCACATCCTCGCCATACCAAAACCGTAACAGCATGTTCGACTTCAGTGATCCCAATACCATTTCTTCCCCGAACTTGAAAAAGCTCCCGCAAAGAGGTCTTTCGATTCTGCTGAAAAACCCCGGATTAACGCCGCGTGAGGTCACGCGGCCTACAAGAAATGGGCCTTTTTGTAGGCCCGGTGACCCCACCGGGCGGGTTTTCAGCGGAATCGTCTTTCGAGTAGTCGCCCTCACCGAGCGTGAACTCACACCCCTGCGCTGAGCACAGGCTCATTCTTGAGACGGCATCTTGCCGCCGCACACCCGTTCAACCCCCGCCTTCCGCCATCATCCCTTGGCCTAAATAAAACCTCAGGTTTTCCACCGTCGCCCATTCGACTTCGCTCAGGGCTATGGTGGACAAGCAGGTCTCATCCCTCAGCCCCTCGCTAAAGGTGTGAGTGCCCGCCACGGGCGCGAGCTACCTTCCGGCGCCTGGTTGGCCTGTTTTTTGGGTTGTCTGAGGGTACTGCTTGTCGTGTCTCTGCTGTTCAGCCTTTACGTGTCTGGCTTCGTTCTGCTTCTGCTCTTTAGCCTTCTCCTTCTTGCCCTTCGTGTCGCCCATGGGGTGACTCCTTTCTGGTTCTACCGATTGCACTCGGTTTCATTGTATTTTCTCCCTTGCCGTATTTTCGCAGCCATGCTGCCCTGGATCGCGGACCAGCCCGCCGGACCAGCCTCAACCATCCTTCATCCTTGCTTGCCGTCGGCGGCAGGCAATTTCAGTCCGTGACAAAACGTCACGACCTCGCCTCCCTCCTCCTTGAGTCGTTGTTTCAGCTTTCTCCAGTATGCGCCTGCATCGGGGCTGTCGATGAGCGCGGCAACGACATCCACCACCGAAAACCACCACTCATTTTGATGCAATGTTCTTCTGATCGTCCGGCCTTTGAACAAGGCTATTGTCGTCTTCTTTTCCATAATTTCCTCCGCAATCCCAATAACTCCGCAAGGAACCCCGGAACCCCACCTTTTTTATCGCTCATTTGAGCCTCTTGCAAAACTCCAGACGGCTC
>JACQHI010000209.1 GCA_016199105.1 Lentisphaerota bacterium
ACCTCCGACCACGGCGAGATGCTGGGCGATCATTACGGCTGGCGGAAGCAGGTGCCCTACGAAGCGTCGGCCCGGGTTCCGCTCCTGTTCAGCGCGCCGCCCCGCTTCGGGCTGAAGCGCCTGAGCACCGTGGACCAGCCGGTGTGTCTGGAGGACATCATGCCGACCCTGCTGGACCTGGCCGGTGCGCCCATCCCGAAGACGGTGGAAGGCCGGAGCCTCCTGCCGCTGATGCGCGGAGAGACCATCCCCTGGCGGGACTATCTGCCCATCGAGCATGCGCCCCTGCACCAGAGTCTTACCGACGGCCGCGAGAAATACATCTGGTTTGTCCGTGACGGCCGGGAGCAGTTTTTCGACCTGACGGCCGATCCGCTGGAATGCCATGACCTGGCCCGCGAGCCGGCGGCGTCCGCGCGCATGGCCGTTTGGCGGAAGCGCCTGGTCCACGATCTGAAAGCAAGGCCGGAGGGTTTTTCCGACGGCCACCAGCTCATTCCCGGCCGGCCGTATGCGGCCGCGTTGAAAAGAACAAAGGAATGACGGATTGCTAATTTTTCCATAATCGGGTGGATATCGTTTGGGTAGGGCGGTTTCGCTGAAACCGCCGTTCACAGTGAATCGTTCACGATGAACCGCGGCGCGCTCGGCGAGCGCGCCCTACCATTGTTGCCTGTCCATTCCATGATGCACTTCTTAATTCTTGGGGATTGAAAGATGATGAGCAGGTGGTGGAGTCTTGTGATTTTTGTCGGCTTGGGAATTCAGGCAGCTCCATGCCAGGAGAGTGGAACCATGACGCAATCGAATTCAACCGCGATCACTCGGTCCGAAGGGCGTCCTTTTCGCTTGTGGGCGTTCGGCGATGCCCACGTGGGCACCGACTTGAAGCAAAAGCGGGAAAGCCTGGCGGATGCCATCCGCCAGTCGGAGGGCGGCGTCGAGGGCTATCCCGCCTTTGACTGGGATATTGCCCTCGATGTCGGGGACATGTCCGGCGGGCAGGCCGTTCCCGACGACGCCGAGGGACGGGAGGTGGTGCGTCAATTGGGCGTCCTGAAGCAGCATCCGCGCGAGGCGGTTTACACCTTGTGCGGCAACCATGACCGGAGCGGTTTGAAGGAAGAGCCGGCATGGTGGTGGCGGAAGTGGCTCGATCCCCTCGGCGAACACACCGAGTTCTCCTGCGTGACGGCGGGCCGGCGGCCGTTCCCCATCGAGGGCACATGGGAACGCTACGCCTTCCGGATCGGCAACCTGCTGTTCCTGATCATGAGCGACATCAACGAACCGACCCAGAAAAAGGGGCGGGGCGAGCTCGGGGGCAATCCCGGCGGCGTGGTCAGCGGGGAGACCTTCGCCTGGTGGAAAAGCATGGTGGAATCGAACCGGGATTTCATCATCGTCACGGCGCACCATTATTTGCTCAAGAACACCACCACGGCCACCGGCGAATACGAGGGGTTTCGAAAAAACGCCAAAGGCGAGTGGGTCTCCCATTATCACGGCTACAAGCCGGAGGGGTCGCCCAAGGGCGCGTCCTATCTCTATTTCGTGGACAGCAAGCCGGACGCGCAGGCGTTCGAGAACTACCTGGAAGCGCATCCGGGGGCCATTGCGCTTTGGCTGGGCGGCCACACCCACACCGTGCCGGACGACACGGCGGGCGGGAAGCCCATGATCGCGGCGCGCTGGGGCGTGCAGTTCATCAACGTGTGTGCGCTCTCGAAGTTCCACCGGAACGCGGGCCTGAAGACCGCGCCCATGAGCCGGCTGTTGACGTTTACGCCGGGGCAGGACCAGGTGCGGGTGCAGTGTTACATGCATAACGCCGACGTGAAGGCGCCCGGCTGGCACGCGGCGGCGGAAAAGACCCTGCCGCTGGGCAAGGCCTTCCGGGGTTGGGATAAAAAACAACAGAATCAATAAATCCGGATTGCGCCTTAGAGTCTTTGCGTGAGAATGTTTTTCGGTTTTGCATTCCAGTAAAAAAATACAAAGGAAAACAGGATGAACGCCAAGCTTGCCTATGCCGTGTGGACGTGGGGCCTCGAGAAACCCGAGCAGCTCAGGACTGCGCTGAAGGACATCAAGGACGCCGGCTTCCGCGCCTTCGAAAGCGTGGTCAGCACGGTGACTTTATTCAAGAGCCGCCCGGCCGAGTTCAAGGCGATCGTCGAGGAGCACCAGGTCTTCCCGGTCAGTTTCTATTTCTGGATGCGCAACGATCCCGAGCAGGACGTGCGCCTCGTGGAGGAAAGCATGGAGTTTCTGGCCGCCAACAACGTGAAGCGGTGCAGCGTGCAGGCGCCGGGCAAGCAGGGCGGCGGCGCCACGCCCGAGGAATTGAAACTGCTCCTGAAAACGCTGGAGCGCATGTGCAAGGCCGCGAAACAGGCGGGTGTGACGCCCTGCCTGCATCCGCACGCCAACACGCAGGTGATGTTCGAGGACGAGATCCATTTCGTCCTGCGCAACATGGATCCCGCGCTCCTCTCCTTCGGGCCCGACACGGCGCACCTGGCCGTCGGCCGCTGCGATCCCGTGGCACTCTTCAACACCTATGCCGGCCGCATCCGGTTTGTGCACCTGAAGGACGTCCGGAAAACCAAGGAGTTCGGCAAAAACGCCGACGGGACGAAGGGCTTCGAAGTCTACGGCGATTTTCTGGAGATGGGCGAGGGCGAGGTGGACTTCGACGGCGTCTTCAAGGCGCTCGAACGCGTCAACTATGACGGGTACCTGACCGTGGAACTCGACAAGACCCGCACGTCCAACCGCGACAGCGCGTTCAAGAACATGCAGTATCTGAAGACCCGCTTCCCGGACCGGTTTGGCGGGGCGTAAAAAAACACGGCTTGACTTGATCTCGTCATTCGGATTTGATGCTTGTCCGATCGGGTCAGGGCTCGGCCCATGCCAGACGATTCGTTACCGCTCTGAAAGGAAGGGTTCATGTACAAGTTCACCATCCGCGGAGCCCGGGGCAGCATGCCGGTGTCGGGGCGCGAATTCAACAAGTACGGCGGCAATACGACTTGTTTCAGCCTCGCAACTCCGCAGGAGATGATCATTTTCGACGCCGGCACGGGCATCATCTCCGTCGGAGCGGAACTGATGAAACAGCGGCGCCTGCCGGGGGTCACGATCCTGTTCACCCATTTTCATCTCGACCACGTCATGGCCCTCCCGTTTTTCGGTCCGCTCTACCACAAGAGCTGTCAGCTCACGTTCATGGCCGATCCGCATCGGAAGGACAACTGGAAATCCACGCTCAAAACCTTCATGGGGCGCCCCTATTGGCCCGTGGAGCTGTCGGAATGCCGCGCGCACCTGCATTATGTGGATTTGCCCGAAGGCAGGGAAGGCATCGATATCGCGGGCGTGCGTATTCGCTGGTGCCCCGTGTGGCATCCGCAGATGTGCCTGTCCTATCGCCTGGACCTGCCCAAGACCTCTATCGTCATCGCCACGGACCGCGAATACGGGATCAAGCCCATGGACGAGCAGTTCCTGGAATTCTGCCGGGGCGCCGACATCATGATTTACGATGCCCAATACACGATGCGGGAGTATCCCCGCCATTACGGCTGGGGGCATGGCACCTGGCGGGAAGGGGTCGAGATCGCGAAGGAAGCCGGGATCCGGGAGCTTGTTCTGACCCACCACGACCCGACCCGCACGGACAATCAGCTCGACAAGATCGTCGCCGAAGCCCGCCGCAAGTTCAAGAATGTCAGGGCTGCCTGCGAAAACCTGGTGCTCCACGATACGTGACGACTGTCGAGCCATTGCCGTCATGAAAAAGACCGACGCGAATCCGATTCTGTACATCATCAAGGATGGCGCCTCCTTCAAACTCCTGCGCATGATCGCGGAGGGCGGCATGGGCGCGGTCTATC
>JACQHI010000210.1 GCA_016199105.1 Lentisphaerota bacterium
ACGTCTGAGTCAGCCAGGAATGGCTGACTTACTCCCAGTAAGACAGGCATTCTTGCCTGTCATCCGGAACGTTGGTGGCCATAATGCGAATTGCTGCGCAAAAAGGCAGCGCTGTTTGTCTGGTGTAAGACCGGAACAATCTGTGGCCTTTCTATAGTTTAAACCATGTCCGAAATCCGGCTCGATATTGCGATGCACTGACCGGAGACAAAGGCGTCTGTCGTCCCAAGTGGCCCGGCCGCTCCCGTGAGGGGCGTTGCCCCAACGGGGCTCACGTCCGCGGGCGGGTGGACAGAGCAAGCCCGCGCGGCGGAGCGCGCGGGCCACCTTGACGCATAGGAATTTCACTGTTGGTAGGGCGAGGCGCCCCTGACGAGCCGTCTTGGGAAGAGCGGCTCACCCGGAGGGTTCACCCTACCGGTCGGAAGTGGAAATAGTTGCCGAAGGCCTAATTTATTTCGGCGCCCTGAAAAATCCGGCCGCAGGCCGGTGGCCTTCCTATGGCGGAGCACGGTCGGACCTTCCGCGATTCGAACGGGCTTCCAAAGGGTCCCATTCGGAGATGGGACCTACGACAATTCAGCTCCCATAACGGTATTATTGACATTTTATGCGACCGCCTTACATTCATGCATATACGAAAAGGCGATTATCGAAATGCATGGTTATATACCCGGAGACGCAGAGGAGATCTGAGCCATGGATAACGAACCGAAACCGACGCTGAGCGATTTCCCGAAGCTTCAATGCCCGTTCATCCGGCAAACATTTAAGGTGGACAGGGAACAGTGGGCGAAACACGGCGCGCAGCTGGGCCTGCGGCAGCCGGAGGCGTATCTGGTCGTGAACCGGATCAATCCTGGCTATGAGTGGGTGTTCGAGGATCCGGGCACGTTTGCCGTTGAAAAACTGAACGGCACCAACGTGAAACTCAAGACCGAGAAGGGCCGGCTGGTGGCCGTGCAAAACCGGCTCAATGTCATCGACCCGCTGCAGATCGTCAAGGGCAAGGTCTTCCTCATGGAGGGCATCTTCATGTCCATCGGCAAGGGGCTGGTGAAGGAGGACGGCGAGCAGGCGGGCGAGTTGATCGGCCCGAAGCTGCAGGGCAATCCCTACAAACTGGACCTCCACGAATGGTATCCTTTCGAGATCGCGGCCGAGCGGCTGCGCTACAAATCGTTTCACGAGCATGAGCGCACGTTCGACAACTGGAGCGCCTGGTTCAAGGACTGGCTTCATTCCCGGTACTACACGAAGCGGGCGTCCAAGACCGGCGCCGGGGACAAGGTGTTCGCGGAAGGCGTCGTGTTCTGCAACCTCGAGCGCAAGGCGGCGAACCGGACCTGGATGGCCAAACTGCGCCGCGACATGTTCGACTGGTACTACTCGGACACGATCGCGATCCTCGATTATGACAAGGCCGGGCGCGACGAGGTTGAGGACCAGGAGAAATTCGAGTAACCAGCAGGCTGTCGGGCTTAGCCAAAAGGCTAAACCCGACAGCCTGCTAATGTTTTCGTTTTTTCAACATTACCCTGGAGGAAGCGGCGGGCGGCTCGAAGAGCTGTACGGCAAGGAGATTCCTTGCCCCGGATCCACGCAAACGGATAGGGTTCCGTTGGTTGCACGGAGCGGGACCATCAACGGCATCATCAAGGAGGCAGCCATGGCGAAAATCGTTTTCATCGGGGCGGGCAGCCTGGGATTCACGCGAGGATTGGTCCGGGATCTCCTGACCTTTCCCGCGATGCGGGATGCCACGATCGCGCTGGTGGATATTCATCCGGAGCGGCTGGACTTTGCGCGGCAGATGGTGGAGAAAATCGTCGACCTTGGCCGGTATCCCGCCCATGTGACGGCCACCGCCGACCGGCGCAAGGCCCTGAAGGATGCGGATGCGGTGTGCGTGACCATCCTCTGCGGCAGCACCGATGTGTGGCAGCATGACATTCTCATCCCGAAGAAATATGGCGTGGACATCAATATCGGCGATACACGGGGGCCCAGCGGTATTTTTCGGGCGCTGCGCACGATCCCGACGATGCTGGCCATCTGCAAAGACATGGAAGCGCTCTGCCCCAACGCCATCCTGCTCAACTACACCAATCCCATGGCCATGCTGTGTCACGCCATGCAGCGCAGAAGCCCCATCAAGCTGACCGGTCTCTGCCACAGCGTGCAGGGCACGGCGATGATGCTGGCCCGCTGGATGAAGGTTCCGTATGCGGAAATGGCCTACACCTCCGCGGGGTTGAACCACCTGTCCTGGTACGTCCAACTGGAACACAAGGGGAAAAACCTCTATCCGCGCCTGCGCAAGGCGGTCCTGACCGACCGGAAGATCTACAACGAGGAGCACGTGCGCAATGAGATGTTCCTGGCGCTGGATTACTATGTGACCGAATCCAGCGGCCACAATTCCGAATACAACTGGTGGTTCCGTAAACGCCCGGACCTGTTGGCCAAATACTGCACGCGCGGCACCGGCTGGAATCCGGGGCGCCACGCCTATATCCTCAAGGAATACCGCCGGAGGGACAAGTTCTGGAAACAAGACGTCCGCCAATGGCTCCGACAGGAAAAACCGATCGACCTGGCGCGCGGTCATGAATATGCCGCGTCCATCATCAACGCCTACCTGGGCGGCGAAACTTACACGTTCAACGGCAATGTGCCGAACACCGGGTTGATTTCCAATTTACCGGCGGGTGCCTGCGTGGAAGTGCCGGTGCTGGCCAGCCGCAAGGGATTCGAGGCCATCCATGTCGGCGCCCTGCCGCCGCAGTGCGCCGCGATCACCTCCCTCACCGCCACCGTCGAGATGATGGCCGTGGAAGCCTGTCTGACCGGCAATCCGCGCCTGGTTTACCAGGCGATCGCCAACGACCCGTTGACCGCCGCGAAACTGTCGCTCGCCGAAATCCGGAAAATGGTGGCGGAGATGCTCACGATGAACCGGCCGCATTTGCCGCATTTCAAGAAAATCGGGATTTGACCGGGGCGCCGGCGTTGCACGGTCGCTATGTCACAGGAGGAAGGGCGAAAGTCGAATTCAACTCTACATACTGGCGAAATGCTCCACACCTGCCCATCCATTGGCTGCCGGACAGGCGGGGCGGGGCACGAGAATCCGCTGCTCCTTGCGCGCCGATTCGCCCGCCGGATCACGCGCGCGTGATGCCGTTTTGCCGGAGTTTCTTTTGGATATCCTTGAGCGCTTTGGGCTCGGACAGCGCCACAACCGTGTCAGAGATCAACGCAAGTTTCTTCCCGCCGGCGGCCAAAACACGCAAGGCGGTCTCCCGGTCCGCGCAATGGAACAGCACTGCCGTCGAGACCTCGACTTTCCGGCACTGCGCTGCCCAGTCGCGAATCTGCCTGGCCACGTTGTCCGGGATCGGCTTGCGCGACAATTCCCCCAGACGCGCCAGCACCGCGGCCGCATCCAAGCC
>JACQHI010000211.1 GCA_016199105.1 Lentisphaerota bacterium
CGGCACCGGAATGGAGTTGGATCCAAAAGCGGAGAAAATGACAATCCGCGGGAACGTGAAGGCCGTTCTGGAAAGCACCAACGTCCCAAGCCCCTTTCACAAGAAAGACCCAGACGGCAACTGCGGCCCGTAGGCGACACTCACGCCCCGCCCGAACCGGGCGCGACCAATTCAACGGCCTGTGGCGGCCGACACGAATCCAGCAACCCTCTGCGCGCAAAAGCGTCCGGCAAGATTCATTAAAAATCCGCTATTGACAAGAGGATATTCAATGATTAGGCTGCAAGCATGATCTTACGAAAAACCTATCTCAGTCGCATCGAAACCTTGTTCAAGGTCTTTCCCGTGGTGGCCATGCTCGGCCCGCGACAGTGCGGCAAAACCACGATGGCCCGCATGTTCGCCCTGGACCGGAACGCCGAGATTTTCGACCTGGAAGATCCGGCCGGACGGGCCCGCCTGACAGCCCCCATGATGGAACTGGGACGCAAGGCCTCATGGGTGATTATCGACGAAATCCAACGTCTCCCGGAGCTTTTCGAAATCCTTCGGGTGTTGGTCGATCGGCCGGGCAATCCCACCCGTTTCTTGATTCTGGGCAGCGCTTCGCCCCACCTGGTCAAGGGAGTCTCGGAATCGCTCGCCGGCCGGGTCGGGTTCGTGGATTTATCGGGATTCGATCTCTCGGAAACCGGGTTTCAGGACTGGCGAACGCTTTGGGAACGGGGCGGATTCCCCAAATCCTATCTGGCCAAATCCGATGCGGATTCCCGGTTGTGGCTCGACCAGTTTATTCGAACTTTCCTGGAGCGTGATATCCCTCAACTCGGTTTTTCCATCCCCGCCGACGCTCTCCGCCGATTCTGGACCATGGTGGCGCATTACCATGGACAGACCTGGAACGCCGCCGAGTTCGCCCGTTCGCTTGGCAGCTCCGAGGGCACCGCCCGGCGATATCTGGATCTCCTTTCGGGCGCTTTTATGACGCGCTGCATTCAGCCATGGCACGAAAACCTGAAAAAACGCCAGGTCAAAGCGCCCAAGGTGTATATTCGCGACAGCGGAATCCTGCACAGCCTGCTGTCTCTGCCGAACGCGAACTCCCTGCAATCCCATCCGAAGCTCGGCGCTTCCTGGGAAGGTTTTGTCGTCGAACACATCATCCGCTGGTTTTCCATCCCCGACATTTATTATTGGGCCACCTACTCCGGAGCGGAACTGGATCTGCTCGTGATGCACCAAGGGGAACGGCTCGGGTTTGAAGTCAAATATTCCGACGCCCCAGGAATGACCAAATCCCTGGCCAGTGCGCGGGAGGATCTGCGACTGGATCGCGTTTATGTTGTTTACCCCGGGCCGGCATCCTACGCGATTGCCGATAAAATTATCGCGACTCCGCTGTCCAATATTCCTCGATTGGAGAAACTCGGCATCACGGACAACAGCGGCCCGTAACTCTGAAGCTGTGAAATCATGAAATCGTGTGCGGAGGCGGCTCCGCCGGGCGGGACAGAAAGGCTTGAACACCGGCGCTGACCAGCATCAGACCCGCACAGACCCCGTAAACCGGGGCGGCCCCGTGATGCTGAAGCACCAATCCGCCCACGACGGGACCGATGGCCGCGCCGGCGGCCAGAACAGACTCGTGAATGGCCATCCGGTGGGCGCGGTTGCGGCTCCCGGACGCGCCGTGAAAGATGCTGTTGGAATAGCTCAGGCCGAAACTGATGCCGATGAGGGAGAGCAGAACCGCGTTCGCCCAGAAGGAACCGGCAAACGCCATTCCGGCAAAGGCCACCGCGGCGAGCGCCTGACCGGCCAGCATGGGGACCGCTTTGAAATGCCAGAATTGGGTTCGGCCCAGCACCACAAAGGTGAGAGCATTGACGAGCGACATGCCCATGAACAGCACGCCGATCATGCTCTTGGCGAAATCGAGGGACTCGCGGGCCACGACGGGGAAGATGTTTCTCACGATTCCATAGCCGAAGAAGGCCGCGAAAAGCCCCACCCACGCGGGAAAACGCAAACGGCTGCTCCGGTCCGGACCGGATCCCTCCTCGTGTGAGTCCGCGCCGAAGCCGCGGTCCGCTCGAACCTTCGGCAATACGGCGATGGCGCCGGCGATAAAGACCGCGGTCAGCAGGTACAGCCCCGAGCCCACCAGCAGGGGAAGACGGGGTCCCACCTGGCTCAGCCAGCCGCAGATGGGTGGGCTGACGATCCCGCCGGTGCACCAGCCGAGATTGAACAGATTGACGACGCGTCCCAGCCTCGCGCCTTCAGTGTCGGTCGAGAGCCAGCCCACGAGGGGCGGCCAGAACATGGACATCGCCAGTCCGTACAGCGCGTGCAGCGGAAACAGCATGAGCAGCGAGGGCGAGAGGCCCATGCCGAGGGAAAGAACGGACATGGACAGAATGGAAAAGATGATGGAGTAGCGAGGCAGCATTCGTTTGAACAGCGGACGAATGACCAGGCACCCGGTGATATAGAAGACGGACCAGGTCGCCGCCAGGGCGCCAATCTGCCAGGGCGCCGCCCGAAAGAC
>JACQHI010000204.1 GCA_016199105.1 Lentisphaerota bacterium
CTGCACCCCGCCACCCGGACCGTTAGCGGGATAGATTGTGCCACGATATCCGGTCCTATCGGGGGCAATGGCCCCTCCGGCCTCGATCACAAGATTGGAACATAGCACATACACGCGATTCGTGCCATCCACGTTCGTGTATGAATTGGCGGAGGTCATGAGCCCGTTGGAACCTACGGCAACCGTAATCGCCTGGAGATACGTGGCCCAATTGGAAAAAACGAGTTGATTCGTATAGGTCGGAGGGCCGGAGAGAAGCAGGGAATTCAGATTGGCGGTGAAATTCGTCAACACCACCCGGACGCCCTGGTTGGTGATCAGAACGTCATCCCCGGCGCCGGGAACCTGGTTCGGAGTCCAGTTGGTGGCCGTGTGCCAATCGCCGGTGGCCGCCTCCCCGAAACTGCTCCAGGAAATCGGAGCGGCCTGCGCACGAACACCCCAAACGAGCAGGCCCACGACCATCCAACGCTGGAACTGTGTTGAATTCATACCCTACTCCCACAGAATCGACTAAATTGTCCCCCTTCATCGCTTGCTTGTCAATTCGAAAGCCCACAAATCCATGCGCGTCGAGACGACCAGACGCGGACCCGTGCCGTCCAGATCCACGAGTTGATACACGTAGTAATCGCCCCAGTCCCCCCGCCACTTGTGGTCGTGCGGAAGCGCGTAATCCTTATACGAAGGCAGGCGTTGCGGGAGAGCGAACCGCGCGAGCACGTTTCGCCGGCCGTCCATCACGAAGGGGCGGGCATCCTCGGGGTCGTCGTAATATTCGTGCCGCGTCGCGAGGATCGCCTGCGGACCGTAGGCCGTGGGCCAGGCGACCGGCACGCCATAATGGTCTTCAGTGTGCTCCCAAATCGCCGTCCCATCGCGTCCATCCACCATGACGAGCGAACCGTTCCGGCGTTTCTGCCCGGCCACCTCGTCGTTCGTCAGAATCTGCAGGCCCGGCCGATCCCCGAAAAATTTCCCGACACAGGCGTCGCCACAATGTCCGGACGGACGCCGCCACTTGATGCGGCCCGCGAGATCGCTCGCTACCAGCCCCAATTGCTCCAACGCCAGCACCTGCTCGAGCTCGCCATCGCCGTCAATATCCGCCACCACCTGGCGATCAGGATGGCCCGTGTCGGCATTCCCTTCCAGAGGCAGGGTCCACCGGATGTTACCGTCAGGCCCCACCAGAGACCACCCGAGCAGCGCTTCGTCCCGACCGTCGCCGTCCACGTCCCATGGCACGGCGTGATGCCCGACGCCCGGATAATCGCGCGGCGGCCAGAACACCGCCAGCTCGGCGTCATAGACCGTTACCGGACAGCCGTGCGGATGACCCTCAAGTCCGGATCCGAGCGGCTTCACCAGCAGTTGTTTCCGCTTTCCGCCGCTGAAACGCGCGGTCAGCAGCTTGTAATAGCCGTCGCTGTCCAGCGTGACCGCGCGACTGACGCGCCCCGTCAGACCCTCGATCATCTCCAGCCGGTCGCCGTGGATCCGCCACAGCGCGCGGGTGCCGTCGCCGTCCATGTCGCCAATGAGCATGCCGTTCGCCCCCCCGTGGGTGCGGAAGGGATACGGCCGTTGCCAGGGTTGCCCGGTTTGCCAGAGCAGCCGGCCGGTCAGGTCCATGGCGGTGAGACAATCCAGCGCGAGGTCTTCCTCCGTGACATGGTTCCGGCGCCACCCCACGGCTTTGCCGGGTCGGTAGGCCTCGATGCCCAGGCTTCCTGGCCCCTGGGTGAACACGAACTCGGCGCGGCCGTCGTTGTTGATGTCGCCGATCAGCACGTTCTCGGACCCGAACGGCGAGAGATCGAAGTGCAGGCTCGGCTCCAGAAGGTTCATCGGTCCAGACTAGGATTTGCGTCCATCCGATGCAAGGCGTTTCGTCGCGATGTTCAGAGGACCGAACATCCCCGCTTTCGGGACCCCGATCCGCACCCGTAGATCAGCCGCCGTCCTTTTGCCCCACAAAGAGCCAGCCCGCCGAGAAACGCCGGTCAAGAGTGCAGCGTGCATCCCGAACGTGCGCCGCCAAGTCAATGTTGCGGATAACGATGTCCATTGCCCGACCGCACGCAGGGGCCCTTTTTTTTCGGAACACTTTCCTGAAAAGGCTCTTTGCATTCTCACCAATCCAATACTCCAGGTCATTCCGGAGCGTTCCGACACACTCCACTTCAAGCGCCGTGACGCCCGAGGCGGCCGCCAAGCGCATCAATTCGCTCCTCGAGAAGGGCGCCTCATAAAAATCGTCGGGAAACAGGCCCAGGATCCGGCGCATTCCCATGGCGATCCGGTAGAAGATGCCGAAGCGGTTGGGGACGACGAAAAAAAGCATGCCGCCGGGGCGGAGCAAGCGCGCGTTCGCTTGAAAGGCCGCCAGTCTGAATTTCCCGGAAAAGTGCTCCAGCGTGCCAAAAGAGCAGACGACGTCGAAAGCGCCTTCCAAGTCGGCCGGTAATGCCAGGATGTCCCCCTGCACGCCCCGGGGCGACAAGCCGATTAACCGGTGCGCTTCCACAGCGGACTCCAAACAGGTCGCGCTGTAATCCAACAGCGTCACCTGGGCCCCGGACAGGCCGAGCAGCATGCTGAACTTCCCGTAACCGCATCCGGCTTCAACGGTCTTGGGATTGGCGGGCAGCCGCAGACGGTCCTTCCACTCCCTGAACTTCTGCCAGACAAGGCTGTTGGCATTCGCCTGTACCCAAGCCTTGCAGTCCTCCAAGGTCGCCCGGGGACGGACCTCGGTCTCGATCATCCGGCGGTTGTTAATGTCCATAGATGTGATAGCGTTTTCATATTACACCACCGGCTGCCAGTGGCCGTGCATCTGGGCCATGCCGGGCGTGGGCGTGGTGATCGGGCGGATGTCCGAGCCGTCGGCTCCGGCGACGTAAAGCGCGCGGGCCCCGTCGCGGGTCGAGCCGAAGAGCACCCATTCGCCATCGGGCGAGCCCTGCGGGTGATAGTGTGCCGCGCCCGGCCTGGAATGCGTCAGTTGCTGAACCGTCCCCTCGACCGAGATACGCGTCAACTCGACCGCCTCGCCGACGCGGGCGGTGCAATACACCCAGCGCGAATCGGCGGACCAGCAGGGGACGTCGCTGCTGGCGCTGTGGAAGTCAGGGACATCGAGGACCTCGGTCCAGCCGACGTAACCGCCGCGATCGGCCAGTTTGCGCAGGCCCGTGCCGTCCGCTCGGACCACATGCGGATGGCTGTCGCCGTGCTTGCCCGCCAGGAAGACGATCCATTGGCCGTCGGGCGACCAGAGGGGACCGAAGTGGAACGGGTCGCCGGTGTCGATGTGTCGGGCGTTGGAGCCGTCGGCGTCGGCCAGGTACACCTGATAGGACTTGTGGTACGAAATCCGTTTTCCGTCGGGCGAGGCGGAGTAGCCGTAGGTGAACCCATCGTTGCCGGTCGTGAGGTCTTTCTTGTTCGTGCCGTCGCGGTTCATGCTGAACGGGTGCGATTCGCCGCGGACGATGGCGGTGAAGCCCAGCCGGCTGGGATCGCCGGGCCAGACGAAAATGCCCGTGTTATAGTCGCTCACGCGCTCGACGACGGTGACGTTCTCGACCCTGCCGGAGTCCAGAGCGACCACGCAGCAGTCGATCCGCCAGCCCCCATCGAGGCGGAACTCCCGGTGTTCGCGCTCCCAGGCGTAATTCTCCGCGCTTTCCCAGGCCTGATGAACGAGCGCGAACCGGCCGTCGGGCGACCAGCCGGCGAACTGGGTCCAGGTATCCGGCTTGTCGATCAAGCCGGCGGCGATCTCGCGGCGCCGGGCGCCGTCGCCGCGAACAGTCATCGCCCGTGTCGTGACCCAGTTGTAAAACTGCCCGCGCGGCTCGTCGCAGCGATGGGCGGAGTAACCGATGAGATTTTGAGGTCTCGCTTGCACGGGGACAAAAGTGCCAGCACGACGACGGGAAGTCAACGCCGACGGATAAGAGCGCATTATCGCTCACGGCCTCCGAAACACCCACATGGGACGGTTTTGGGACGGAAAAGACGGTAAAAAGACGGAAAAAAGACGGTTATTCGACGACCGTCCCACGGGATGGGACGGTTTTGGGACGGTAAAAGACGGTCGTAAAGCTGCGTGGAACCGGTGTAACACTTCAGACCTGGCTTGGCAGGGATGTCGGCTCATAAAACGTGTTCTTATTGTCCCCCATTCTCCGGACAAGGCCTTTTTCCTCCAAGCCGGCCAACAGTCGAAAAGCGGTGTTGTGCGAGACGTCCAATTCGGTCATGACCTCTTTCCGGGTCAGCCGTCCTTTGACCTTGAGCAGTTCCAGCACCCGGCTTTCGCGGTCGGATTTCACCACCGGGTCGGCTTCCTCCCGGCGGCCTTCCCAGA
This sequence comes from Lentisphaerota bacterium, assembly GCA_016199105.1. Lineage (GTDB taxonomy): Bacteria > Verrucomicrobiota > Kiritimatiellia > JAAZAB01 > JAAZAB01 > JACQHI01. The sequence goes on from JACQHI010000204.1 coordinate 4,382, forward strand.
TGTACTTGGACGCCTTGGACCCGAAGAAGATGCCCAGAACCTGCAGGACCACCACCCCCAGTTCACCCGGCAATTGGAATTCCGGACGAAATGCGTGGATCAGCCAGGCCGCCAGGAAAAATACCATCCAAAGATGAACGAAGACCGTCCCTCGCCGAGACGGCTCGGGCGTTCCCGCCCATCGCCGGATTTCCTTGTCCGCCGCATAGGCCCCCAGCAAGGCGACATATACCGGCATCATCCCCGCGGGAACCTTGACGGCATGCAGGAAGAATTCCGCCGCCATCAGCCCGAGATAGCCGGCGGTGTAGAGCGAGAGCAAAGGGAATAGAACGGAGAGTTCGTTAAAGGGATGGCTCTCCGCCGGCTTGCCCTCCATAGCTCTTTGAGCGACGGAGGGAGGTGGATTCGTTGAAGCGTCCTCGGATTCCGAAGTTTGCGGGCCATCCGTTTTCTCATCCGTCATGGTTCGTCCCTTCGCGTTTCGCGCAGCCGCTGGTATGCCTGAGAGGCCATCCACGATGTGACGATCTTCTGAAATGCCGGATCATTCATGAACCGCACGAATATCTCTTCGTTCTGATCCATTCGCTCCACGAAAAGCGTTTCCAGGAGTGTCTTGAATACCAGTTCGAATTTGTCCCCTGGGTTCACCGAGGCTGCCTGCCGAAGCCCGTCGTCCGACATGGCAGCCTCAACAATCTGGTCGAAGAAAAACTGGTCGGCCTGGTTGAAGTCGGTTCCGAAGCGCTCGTTGATCAGATTAATCAGGTATGAGAGGGACACCGGTTTCTCCCGCACCAAGCCGCTCCCGACTTCGGACGGCCCATCCAGCGGCTTCCCGTAACCCTCATCGAGAGAAATGGACCCTTCGCTGATCTTTTGCAGCCGGTAATATTCCAGGCGTACCTCGTCATCGAAATCGTAGGACTGGCCCGAGTTCCGGCGCGGCAGTTTGGCAGCCAGATGGCGCAGGAAAACGTAAAGTCGCTCAAGGTCGGAGTCCTGATAGGGGATCACCTGGCTGAGGAAACCGTAGAGATTGCGGAACGCCTGAAGTTTCCCTCGCCACAATTCGGCCTCCTCCTCGGCTTTTGTCTTCAGTGCGGCAAAGCGGAATACGGCCGGATCAAGGGCCGCGTTCATGGCTTGATGATCGGCCGCGCTCTGCCGGTTTTTTGGCTTGAAATAGACGGCGCAGAACCGTTCCACTTCCTCGGCAAGGTAAATTCCGGATGCATCGAGTTCGCCTTTGATCTGATACATACGCGCCGGGTCAACCTCCTCGCCCATCTCGGCGCCTTCGTAGTAGGTCTTGAATGCCTCCCGGATCTCCTCGCGCTCGTTGACGAAATCGAGCACGAAGGTTTCTTCCTTCAACGGATGGATGCGATTCAACCGGGAAAGGGTCTGCACCGCCTGAATGCCGGCCAGCCGTTTGTCCACGTACATGGTGTGCAGGAGCGGTTGATCGAAGCCCGTCTGGTACTTCTCGGCCACCAGCAGGACTTGGTATTCCTGCGTCGCGAATTTCTCGGGAAGCTCCTTCTCCCGGATGCCCTGGTTCATGTCCACTTCGGTGTAAGACACGTTGGCGACTTTATCGTCCTGAACCGTGCCGGAGAACGCCACCAGTGTCTTGATCGGATAGCCCTTGCTCTTGATATACCGGTCAAAACCCTGTTTGTACCGCACCGCCTCCAGCCGGGACCCGGTCACCACCATCGCCTTGGCCCGGCCCCCGATCCTGTGTCGGGTCACCGCGTTGAAATGCTCGACCATCACTTTGGCTTTTTGGGCGATGTTATAGGGGTGGAGTCTCATGAAACGCGCCAGCGCCTTGGCCGCCTTCTTGCGTTCGACGTTTGGATCGTCCTCGCACGACTTGAGCAATTTGAAGTAGGACGCATAGCTCGTGTAGTTCTTCAGCACGTCGAGGATGAACTCCTCCTCGATGGCCTGCCGCATCGTGTAGCGGTGGGTCGGTTCGCCGTTGCGGCCGAATACGACCAGCGTCTTGTGCTTGGGCGTCGCCGTGAACGCGAAGAAGCTCAGGTTCGCCTGCCGCCCCCGCTTGGCCATGCTGCGGAACAGCTCCTCCATGTCTGAAGCGCCTTCCTCCTCCGCCTTGTTCTTGGCCTCTTCCCGGAGCTCCGCGCCCCCCAGGACTTCCTTCAAATCGGTCGCCGCCTCGCCGCCCTGGGAACTGTGCGCCTCGTCAACGATCACCGCACAACGCCGCGTCGGCAGCGTGCCGGTTCCGTTGGCCCCCCTCTCCTCAGCCATCTTGAGCAACTGCCGCGATACGAACGGGAACTTCTGGAGCGTGGTGA
>JACQHI010000205.1 GCA_016199105.1 Lentisphaerota bacterium
ACCTGGAAACTCTGAGAGCCCGCGATACATCCCTGCATTACCACATTGGTCAAACCACCCAGGCTCTTCTTCAGTTCCATCACTTCCAGAATTAACTGCACGGTCTGCGGACTCTCGAACGCCGGCATATTGATGAACGGCGCCACCCCCGCCACCGTCACCCGCCCGGTATAAGCGCCACTTGCCAGACTCGTCGCGTCGAACGCGCAGGCGATCGCATCCTGTTCACCCGCCGAAATCCCCATCGCCGGCGCCACGCTCATCCACGCCGCGTCGTCCGAAACCGTGTAACCCAACCGGCCCGCGTTCACGTTCCATACGCTGAAACTCGCGTTCGTGACGCTCGATCCCTTCATCACGCGCGCCGTCGGCACATTCGTGCCCACCCGCAGCACCGGTGTCCACCCCCACACGACCGTGCCGGTCCCCCCGGAAACAAGCCCCACGCCTCCCGTCGCCGCGCAGGCAACCAGGTTACTGCCTTCATAGGCGCGCCAGACGGCGATGCGTCCGCCGCCCCCGCCGCCGCCTTGACCGGCCACCAGCGCCGAACTGGCATTGGCGCGAATGGCTCCACCAGTGCTTGAAAATGAATTACAGGCCACAAACACGCCGCCTCCGGCGCCGCCGCCGCTATAATTCAAGAAAGGCGACCTCGTCCCATTGGCCAGCAGCAAGCCGTTGCACACGACTTGGCCCGACGCCTGGATTCGAATCGAACCGCCGCCCGACCCGCCCCACTCACCGGGTACGCCGGAGCCTGTATTCAAACGACTCCCGCCCGCGCCGCTGCCCGGCTCGATGGGACGATTGGACGATCCATACTGGCTTCCGCCCTGCGCCCCGCTCGATGCCGCGCCGCCATTCCCGGCATAAGCGCCTCCGGCGCCGTAATTCGCCGAATTGGCCCCTCCTCCACCGCCAGGCCCGAGACCGTTATAATTCAAGTTAATACCGCCGGCATAGCCGAGCCCGCTGGCGTCAACACCGCCATAGGCATTAATGAAAAGATTGCTCGTCATCAACAATGGCGACACGCCGTTGGATGGATTCGAATACGGCTGAATCCAGCAATTGCTGGCGACGATGATCGAATCGCTCACGTTCAATAAACTCCCATAATCCATCTCCGGAAAATTCGCGGCGCCAAAGCCCAAATACAATCGGCCGAAATTAGTGAGGACAAGGTTGCCGCAGTTCAGGACGGGACCCGATGTGAACCCCATGAGACCATATCGTAAATAGCTTTGTTTGTTGGTGTAAGGCCCCGACAGATTTTCAAGCGTACTGCCCAACTCCAGGATCGAATAGGCCATCCCGGCGCCGCCGATGATCGCGAGCGTATTGGTCACCGTTAATGAAAAGCCGTCTACGGGAAATCGTATCCAGGCATTGCTGATCGTCAGGGAACTCACGGACAGGTTTGTCAATCCCTGCGCCATCCATTGCCCATAATGGCCGATCCAAGTTTCATCGAAGAGTTGGTTGTCCGGAAAATACAGCGTTCCCAAATCGCCCCCGAACGGAACCCCCCACCAGAAGCTGCTTTCGGGATAACCCTGTCCCGGCTTCGTGTTAAATGTCACGGCCGGTTTGGGCAAGGCAGACTGGGCCGTCGTGTCATAATACACGGCAATGCGCCCGCCGCCGCCGCCGCCCCCGTTACCCAGCACCGCGGCATCCCCGCCCTTCGCCCACACGACACCCCCTGTTCCGGAAAACGTCCTGCATTGGATATTCACGGAACCGCCGCCGCCGCCGCCGCCATAGGTGTTGTCGCTTTGCGAATATCCGGCTGGATTCAACGCCCGGGCCCCGCCGGCATTGATCACCCCATTCACCACCACTTGATCTTGAGCTTGAATGCGAATCATGCCGCCGCCCGATGCGCCATAATTATTCGCATAACACGATCCTCCGCCTCCTCCCCCCGGTTGCACCGGATTCGTGACGGACCCATAGGTGAGCCCACCCATATAATAGATGGAAGACATGCCCCCCCGTCCCCCATGCCCGCCTCCCGCCGTATAATTGGCCACCTGGCCGCCCACTCCACCGCCCGGACCCCACCCCGAATACATCCGAGTCGGCAAAAACCACACATTGGTCCCGCCCCCTCCCGCATAACCCCGCCCTTCCGCGTTGATGCCGCCACCGGACAAAACGACCAAGTTGCTCATCTGCAATAGCGGCGTCACGCCGTTGGTAGGATGACTGAATGGAATCAGCCAAGAATTGGTTCCAATGACCACCGTGCCGGTCACACTCAACAGCGCCTCGTAATCCGTCCCGACAACATTGCTTTCCCCAAATCCAAAAAACAGAACGGCATTGGACAATCCCAGATTCCCACCCACATTAATAATCGGTCCATTGCTGAAACAGAAATAATCGTACCGAAGATGGGCATGCAAATCGCGCATGACCAATTCATTCGTGCTGCCGCGCCCGAATTCCAGCAAACTCCGGGCCATGGTGGCCCCGCCGATAACCCGGAAATCATTGGTCACGGTGAGCGTCAATCCGTCCACGGGAAATCGGATCCAGGCGTTGCTGATCGTCAGCGAATCGAAGGAAAGACTTGAAATGCCGGGCACCCGCCACTCCCCGATATGATTGAAGTTGGTGGGATCGAGCAGACTGTAATCCGGGAACGCCAGCGTGCCGATATCCGCGCCATAGGGTTGCCCCAGGCTGAAAATCCACCCTCTTTGATTCCCACCGTATTCCCCCCACCCATAACCGGGCATGGTATTGAATCGCACCGAGGGTTTGGGCATGCCGGCCTGCGATGCAACATTATAATTGATGGCAATGCGCCCGCCGCCGCCCGCCCCCGCCGGCCAATTCCCATAATTCTTTCCCTGCGCCTGAATAACGCCGTTGATTCCCGCAAACGTGTTACAGTCAATCCACACCCCGCCGCCGGAACCGCCCGTACAGGTCACCCCTCCGGGCACTCCTCCGTCAGCCGTGATCGTGCCATTCACCGTCACCAGTCCCGTGGCTTGAATTCGCACCGCGCCGCCGCCGGCCCCGCCCGTATTGCCCGACGACCCGCTGCCGCCACTGCCCGGATCCACGGGATTGGTGACGGATCCATAGACATACCCACCCCGCTTGTTCACCGCGGTCTCCGAACGTCCGCCCCGACCTCCATATCCCGGCCCCGACCCATAATTGGCCGCGGCCCCAATTCCGCCTCCCGGCCCCTGTCCGTCCAATCCGGCGTTTGCGGCCGCATAGCCCCTGGCATTCACATTGATACTGCCGCCGGCATCGATCGTCATATTCGAGCAAATAACAAACACGCGGTTCGACATGAACCCGTTGGAATACGGCCCGCCGCAGGTCATCATGCCGCCGCTTTGAATGGTGACGTTCGTGGCTTGGAGCGAGGTGGTCCAGTTCGTGAACGTGATCGTCCTGTTCAGAGTCAATGAAGCCAGGGCAGGAGTGGCGGCGGTGAGCTGCACATTGGCGCCCGCAGCGGTGATCACCACATCTTCCCCCGCCAGGGGAATATGGGCCAGGCTCCAGTTGCTGACGGCGAAATCCCACCGCTGCGTCCCGGCCTGGCCGGAGCTGATCCACGTATTGACGGCGCCCTGCGCCGTGCCGCAAAGCAGGCTCCACCCCACAAGCCATAAAGCTGTACGATAAATGCCGCGCATGGAATCCCCCTGCTCACTGCCACAAGCAAACTGAAACCAGTTTGCCTGAAGGTGAGCGGGATTACAAGGATATTTCAGCATGGTTCAAAAGCGGAGCAAGGCGGGTACGTAGACGCGGCGCCCCCGCCGCGTGCGATGGCCCTGCAACGCGACGAGGGCGTCGCGTCTACCTGCGTCGTGTAACCCTATTTTGAACCATGCCGTAAAC
>JACQHI010000212.1 GCA_016199105.1 Lentisphaerota bacterium
GCCGACATGCCGGATTCCCAGCGCGAAAAGGGCCCTCCAGAAGTCGCGGTGTCGGCTGGCCTCGATGCCGTCCAGCAGATTTTGGGCGGACTTTTCGGCCATGCGTTCCAGGGCCGCGACCGGTTCGTGTTTCAGGGTATATAAGTCGGAGGGATCCCCCACGAGTTTGGCGTCCACCAGTTGCTCGACGAGGGCGCTGCCCAAGCCTTCAATATCCATGGCGCCCCGGGACGCGAAATGACGGAGCCAGCGTTTCTGCTGGGCGGGGCATTGCAGGTTTTCGCAGCGCCAGGCCACTTCGTTCTCGCGCCGGGAAACGGGTTCGCCGCAGGCGGGACAGCGATCCGGCATCTTGAATGCGCGTTCGCGCCCGGTTCGCCGAGCCGTGTTGACGGCCACCACGGCGGGAATGACCTCGCCGGCCTTTTCAACGATCACGGTGTCCCCGATGCGGATGTCCTTTCGGGCGATGTCGTCCTCGTTGTGCAGGGTGGCGCGGTTGATGGTGGAGCCCGCCAGCAAGACCGGTTCGAGCTCGGCCACGGGAGTGAGCACGCCGGTTCGTCCGACCTGCACGGAAATGTTCGACAGCCGGGTTTCGGCGCGTTCGGGCTGGTACTTGAAGGCGATGGCCCAGCGCGGACTCTTGGCGGTGGCGCCAAGCCGCTCATACAGGCCTCGCTCATTCACCTTGATGACCGCTCCGTCGATTTCAAAGGAAAAATCGTGACGCAGGGCCTTCAATTCGTCCAGAGCCCGGATAACGGTCGCGAGGTCGCGGCAGTGCCAGAAGCGGGGGGCCGTTTTAAGCCCCATGGCTTTCAGGCCTTGCAAGAGTTCCATGTGCGTCGGAAACTCGGCGCCCTCGGCCTGACCGAACCCGTAGAAAACGGCATCGAGAGGACGCCGGGCCACCAGGCGCGAATCCAAAAGTTTCAGCGACCCGGCGGCGGCATTCCGCGGATTCGCGAAATCCTCCTCCCCGGCTTCACGGCGCTCCCGGTTCAGGCGCACAAAGCCCTCCTTGGTCATATACACTTCGCCGCGGACCTCCAGCACGGGGGGGCATGATCGTGCGGGTGTCAGTCGCAACGGAATGGATCGGATCGTGCGCAGGTTGGCCGTGATGTCGTCGCCTTTCCGTCCGTCGCCCCGCGTCGTGCCCGTGGCAAGAACGCCGTTTTCGTAACGGAGCGAGACGGCTACCCCGTCGATTTTCGGCTCCAGCACGAAGGTGAAACCGGTCTCCGGCAGCAGGCGCTTGAGGCGAGTCTCGAAAGCGGCCAGTTCTTCCACCGTGTAGGTGTTGTCCAGACTCATCATGGGAACCGCATGCCGGACCGATGGGAACTCTTTCAAGGGGGCGCCTCCCACCCGATGGGTGGGGGAATCGGGCGTGTCCAGTTCGGGGAATTGCCGTTCCAGCGTCAGCAGTTCCCGGACAAGCCGGTCATAATCGAAATCGGAAATCTCGGGTTTATCCTCCAGATAATACAGGGTGTTGTGGCGTTCGATCGCTTCCCTGAGTGTCCGAACTCGCTTGGATGCATCACCGGCATTCATGAGGGGTTAGCGTAGCCGGTTTTCGCGCGAACGTCATGAAAAAACGAGGGTTGATTTCGGATGACGTTCGCCTATCATCCGAAATGTTGTTCCTTTTGACTTTTGAACGTTTTTTAACTGCTGTGCAAAAGATATAGAAAAAATAGCCGCAAAGAGGCGCAAGGGGCGCAAGTCTGCCCGCCTGCCAGAGCGCTTGTCCCGCTCCTGGCGGGATCGGCCAGGGATTGTGGTTGGGAAAATGCAACGGCAGGCTTGTTTCCCGAATTCTGTCGTAAAACACAAACACAGGGTCTTTTATTTTGCCTCCTTTTTGCGCTTCTTGCGCCTCTTTGCGGCTATCATGTTCGTTGCGGTGGTTTCTCTGAATAGTTGCCGTTTTCTCATGGATGTAAAACCCGACAGAGACAGGCCGGCTTCCGGGAAGGCCGCTTCCGCGAAGGGGCGGAAGGAGGCGGCCGGGAAAAAAGCGGAGCCGCCGAAGCTTCCGGTCGTCGCCATTCCAACCGTCCTGATCGTGGATGCCAGCCGCGAAGATCGCGACTTGATCGCCTCCATAGCGCTTGGCGAGGGGTGTGTCGTCCACACCTTCGAGAAGGCGGTCGGTCTCATGGAGGCCTTCCAGCAACATCGCCCGCACCTGGTTTTTCTGGACAAGGGGCTGAAGCACATCAATGTTTTGGAGATTGTGCGCCAGTGCCAGGCGTTTAACGCCGCCCTGGTGCTGCAGGGCGAGTTTGTCAACACCCGGGAAATCCAGTTGGCCGTCAAGATGGGCATCACCGACCTCCTGACCAAGCCCATGACGGCCGTGAACGTGACGCCGAAGATCCTCAATACGCTGGCCTACGTGAAGGATGTCTTGAAACGCAAGGTGGATTTCCACGGACCGGACGACGAGGCGTCCAGTCTGGCCATGCAGGAAAAAATAACAAAGTTGATGGAGAAAACGGTGGATGTCATGGCCTTGCCGCAAGTGGCCTCCCGGATCATCCAGCTCTGCAGCCTGCAAACAACCAGCGCCGACGATTTGAACAAGGCGGCCTCCATCGACGCGTCCATTTCCTCGCTCCTGCTGAAACGCGCCAATTCCGTCGCCTACGGGACGACCATCCGGGTGAACTCCCTGCGCGATGCCGTTGTCCGGCTGGGGTATCGCACGGTCCGGTCCATCGCCACGCTGATTTCCGTGTTCAAGCTGGCGGATGCCTCCGAAAAATCCTTCTGTTTCAATCGGCTGGGGCATTGGGTGCATTCCCTCGCCGTGGGGGTCATGGCCGAACTGCTGGCGGACAAGACCCGGGCGGGCGGCGCCGAGGATTTTTTTCTGGCCGGGGTTCTCCACGATTTCGGAAAGCTGATCCTCGACGATTATCTGCATGAGCATTATACCGAGGTGGTCAAACGGGTCGGCCAGAAACGGATTTCCATGCGGGAGGCGGAAGCCGAGGTCTTCGGGGTGACGCACGACAAGATCGGCGCGCAAATCGCCGCCAGATGGAAGCTCCCGGAAACCATTGTCGAAGCCATTGCCGGGCATCACGACCGGGAAAAAATCCTGGCGGTGGATGACGTCTCCAGGACCGTGTTGCCCGGTTTCATCCACGCGGCCGATCAGATGGCGAAGGCTCTCATGATCGGCAATTCGGGCGACGGTTACGGCCTGCCCTTGAACCGTTCCGTGTGCGAAGGTTACGGCATCGACAAGCTGATGAACCGGGATACGGCTGTGGCTGTTTTTCACCGTGTCAAGGAACTGATCGAGTGGATCAATATTCCGCTGGAGAAGACCGGCCTCGAAAAGCCGTCGGAGCCGAACGGCAAACACGTCTGTATTGTGGATGGGGGGCGCCCGGATCTGTTGCTGGATCTGTTTTTCGCGAGCCATGGGTACGACATCCGGCGTTTTGGCGACGGCTGGGAAGCCGGAGTGGTTCCCGACTGGGTGCTGTACGATTTCAGGGAAGGCCTTCCCGAGGGCACCGCGAACCTGACCGGAGTGCCGTCGCCGGTGTTTGGGGCAATTGCCCTCCGGGCGGCCGGACAGGAGCTGCCGCCGTTCGTTCCCAGGAATACGGTGTCCATCACGGCGCCTCTGGATTATTTCAATCTGATGCTGGCCGTGGCGGGGAAACTGAGCGAGGTGGCCCCGACGCTTCCGGAGGATGTCCACAAACATTAGATTCCGCTTCGCGGTATCTTGTTATTATTTTTCTATCGAAAAATCCTCCAAACGGCTATTTTATCCGCCATGCGTGTGCTTTCGGGAATTCAGCCGTCGGGGAAACTGCATCTGGGCAACTATTTCGGGATGATGAAGCCCGCCCTGGAATACCAGGGACGGGCGGAGACCTTCCTCTTCATCGCCGATTATCATGCGTTGACGAGCAGCAGCGACGCCGAGTCCTTCCGGCGGAATATCCGGGATGTCACCCTCGATTTCCTGGCGTGCGGGCTGGACCCGGACAAAACCGTGTTTTACCGGCAAAGCGACGTTCCGGAAGTGACCGAACTGGCGTGGCTGTTGTCGGTGGTCACACCCATGGGGCTCCTGGAGCGCTGCCACTCTTTCAAGGACAAGACGGCCAAGGGGATTCCGGCCAGCCACGGGTTGTTCAGTTATCCCGTGCTGATGGCCGCCGATATCCTGGCGGTCCAGTCCGCTGTGGTGCCCGTGGGGCAGGACCAGAAACAGCATGTGGAAGTGACCCGTGACATCGCCCTGAAGTTCAACAGCCGGTTCGGCGAGGTCTTCAAGGTTCCGGAGCCGGTGATTCGCGAAGCCGTGGCCGTGGTCCCGGGGCTCGACGGCCAGAAAATGTCCAAGTCCTACGGCAA
>JACQHI010000213.1 GCA_016199105.1 Lentisphaerota bacterium
CCGCCCCAACTTGAAATCACAATTTGTGATTTCAAGTCTGTAACTTCTTGCGACTCAAACTGAAACATGAACTCAACCTAATACCCAAAACCTACCATCCCCCTTCGCCCTCCATTTTCTTTCAAACCGCGCGGATGGCTTTGACCACGGCGTCCGACAGCGCTTCATTCCCGAAGGCCGTCATATGGCAGCCATCCTCGCACAAACACTTGGCGAAGCCGTTGCGGACAACGACGTCATGCAGATCGTTGACGGGCAGGCCCCGCCCCTTCACGATTTCGAGGGCGGCGGCATTGTAGTCCGCGATTTCAGCGGTTGCGCTGACGGGCCACTGCTCCATGGGTTTCCCTTTCACGGGCGTGTAAAGAGGGGTGGTCGTGGCCCAGATCATCTTCGTGTTGCCGAGTTGCCCGACCCTGTCAATGAACCTCTGCAAGCTGAGGCGGTATTGCGGGAGAACGATCTGGGGCTTTCCGTCCGGCCGGTAATTGGCATCGTGAATGCCGAAGTTGACGTGAACCACGTCCGGCGCCTGATCGGCCACCCATTCCTTGAAGTGTTCCAGCACGCAAACGCTGTGCCGGCAATTCTCGGCCGGCCCCCACACCTCCGCCTCCGGGCACTTCTTTGCCACCAGGGGTTGATAACCCATCCGGATGGAATCGCCTATTAACACAACCTTCATTTCAATCGGTCTCCTTTGAATGGTTCCTGGCTTTTCTTCGACGTCCAGTGGCGGGTAGTGTGGGCGGCGCCACCAGTCGTGTCAAGGGAGGGAGACGGGATCGATTTTGGATTTTAGATTTTGGATTTTGGATTGACACTTGTGCCCTACAACCCAAAACCCATAACCTAGAACCTTTTCCACTCGTCCCTCATCCCTCCCGCCCCGGTCCCGCCGTCTTGTCCGCCGTAGCCTTGTGCGAAGGTGGAAGGCCCCGCGAAGGCGGATGCGAAACTCCTTCTGGCGCGGGCGGCACGAAACTGTTATTTTTCCATTCATGAGGCGAACCGCCCCCCACTTGTTCGATATCAACGGCCACTTCGGCGAAAGCGCGCTGGACCGGGAATTCCCCTTGCACCGGGATTTGCTGGCGCACATGGACCGTCTCGGCATCCGTCGCGCGCTGACATGGCACGCGGCGGCCCGGCAGTTTCATGCGCCGCACGGCAACCGGCTGTTGCTCGAAACACTGGCCGCCTCGCCCGCCGCCGCCCGCCGGCTGGTCCCGGCCTTCACGATCGCGCCGGTGATGATGGACGAGCCCGGCGCACTGGACGCGCTCGGCCGTGTTGTCGCTTCGGGCCGGGTGCGGGCGCTCCGGATTTTTCCCGCCGCGCTCCGCCATCGCCTTTCCCAAATCGAATCGGTGGTGGACTCGCTCCTGCCGCACAAACCGATGCTCATCCTGGATATGCGCGAGATCCCGGACGAGCAGGACATCCTGACGTTGGCCGAACGGTTCGCCGACCGGCCGCTCATCTGCACGCAGGCCATGTGGCCGCGCTTGCTGGGCTTGTTCGATCTGATGCGGCGCCGAGCCAATCTGTGCCTGGACACTTCCTGGCTCCACACCTACGGCACTATCGAACAGGTGGTCGGGGAATTCGGCGCCGAACGCCTGCTGTTCGGACTCGGACCCCGGACGCATCAGGGCGCCGCGATCGCCGCCCTCGCGCATGCGGATATCGGCGACCGCGAACGGGACCTGATCGCGCATGGCAATCTGGAACGTCTGCTCGATCTCCCGGCGAGCCGCGCGGCGGCGGCGGCGCCCCGCCGCGGGCGTTCCCAAACGAACTCATTCTGGCCGCGACTCCTCCAACGCCGTCCGCTCAACGCCGACATCGTGGACGCGCACGCGCACCTGGGCCCCTGCGGCTTCTGGCCGATGAACGTCAGCGACCTGTCACAGCAGATTCGGGCGATGCTCCGCCAGATGGACCGCCTGGGCATCGCGCTGACGCTGGTGTCGGGCACGGAGGCCCTGTTTGGCGAACCGGTCGCCGGCCATCGCGCCCTGGCGCGGGCTCTGCGTCCCCACGCCGACCGCATCAAGGGATACGTCTCTTTCAATCCGTATTATGAACGCGAATTGACTCCGCACCTGGACGCATGGTTCGCGCAACCCTTTTTTACCGGGTTCAAGCTCCTCTGCGACTACTGGAATGTGGTCCCCACCGATCCGCGCTTCGAGCCGGTCTGGAAAACAGCCAATGCGCGCCGGCTGCCCATCCTGCTGCACACGTGGGATTCGGCGTTCAGTTCGCCCGCCCTGCTGACCGACATTGTGACGCGTTATCCGAGGGCCGTGTTTTTGCTCGGGCACAGCGGCGGCGGCGACCGCGGCCGGCGGGAGGCGGAGCAACTGGCCATCGAACACCCGAACGTCTATCTGGAGTGGTGCGGCAGCTTCTGCTCCTCCGTTCCGTGGGAGGACACGCTCCGGCGGGTGGGCGCCGGGCGCGTGGTCTTCGGCACGGACACGATCCTGCACAGCGCGGTGTGGGAGCTCGGCCGGCTGCTGTCGCTGGAACTGCCCGACAAAACGCTGCGGCTCATCCTTGGCGGCACGATGCGAAAGATTTTGGATTTTAGATTTTAGATTTTGGATTCTTCTGTCCCAAGTGGCCACTTGCGAAGCGACGTGTCATCCCTCCGACCTTCATCCCTCACTCTTTGTCCCTTCCACCTTCATCTTTCCTCCTTCATCCCTCCGCTCTCCCCTCCCGCCCCATTCAGTCAACACAACAGTTGACAACGCCAAAAATACCGGTACAGTAGCATGCCGTGTAGTGGTTCATTTCGGGTAACGGTGCATCGGAGACGTTCGTTCAACGAGAGAGGAGATGGCTATGAAACGTGGATCCGTCCTCGGCATGTCGGCGCTTGTCCTGCTCGGTCTGGTCGTGGCGTCCGGAACGGCTTTTGCCCGCCTGGGCGAAACCAAAGACCAATGCGATCAACGATACGGGACCGGCAGCACCGTTCAAACGAACGACAGCCTGGTGCGCTATGCCCGGCAGGGGCTGGAAATCATCTGCCTGTTCCGCGACGGCAAATGCGATGCCATCACGTACCAGGTCGGGGAAAGCGGACTGGACCGCCTCGCGTTCGACCGGGCGACCGAGCTTCTCTATAAGAATTCCGAAGATTACAAATGGGAGCCGCCCTATGAGACGAAAACGTTTTTCGAGATCGACGTCGCCGGAAACCATGTCCAATGGAACCGGTCGGACGGCGCCTACGGAATTTACACCCATTACAACCGGCGCGTTCGCCTCGATGTGTTTTGCCGCCAGATGGACGCCCGGGAGAGGCGCGACTACTTCGATGCGACGAAAAAGGGCGACCGATCCCGTCTCTGGAGCATTGACCGCAGGGACGCGGAACAGGCGACCTTATTCTGAGCGTTTGCGAAGCCGGACGCTTTTCGGCGTGATCTCCACCAG
>JACQHI010000215.1 GCA_016199105.1 Lentisphaerota bacterium
GCGGGATTCGAACCCGCGATGCAGGCTTTAGCCCGCATGCCGATTTAGCAAACCGGTGCTTTCAGCCTCTCAGCCACCTCTCCAACCTACCCGCGGATTAGACGGTTACACGATAGCGGCCGGGGCCGAATCTGTCAACCGGCCTGGTGAGTTCGCAGCGATTCCGCAGGCCAGGGCGGAAGTGTTGGCGAGGGCTGAGATTGCGTGCTTTTGGGCGCGGGGGAGATATGGCCCGCTAGCCTGGATTCCCATGTCGCCCCTTCGCTTAACATCTGCTCGCAAAAACGGCCGAAATCTCGGGCGTTTGGAGTTTTGGCCGTTATTGTAATGTTGAACTTATAAATACATAGAACATAAGTTACTTTTGCCTGCCCGCCACGCGCGATCGGATGTGGTACCGTGGAATTGCCGAAAAAATCCGCCAGAACATGGAAATTCCGCCTATTTTTTCCTCGCAGGCGTTGACTCCTCCGGTTTGCGTGATATAGTGGAAATATGGATAACAGTAAATCAAATAAGATAACAGACTTCTCCCGTGTCTTCCTCGAACCGGCTAACCCCACCCACCGCCAGTACGAGGCCCTGCGGGCCTACTTCGTCGAACACCTGCCCTCCGCCGCGGTGGCCAGATGCTTCGGCTACTCTGCGGGCAGCTTCCGCGTGTTGGCTCACCAGTTCCGCCAGAACCCCCAGCGGGACTTCTTCTTAATGCCCCAACGCGGACCCCGGTCCGCCCCCAGGAAAGACCCCGTCCGCCAACGGGTCATCGCCCTGCGCAAGCAGAACCTCTCCATCTACGACATCCGCCAGGCCCTCTTGGCCGACGAACACTCCCTCAGCGCCGTCAGCGTGTTCAACATCTTGAAGGAGGAGGGCTTCGCCCGCCTGCCCCGCCGGCGGGACGACGCGCGGCCGTCGCGGCCCCGCCCCGAGGCCGCGGCGGTGGCCGACGCGCGGCAACTGAGCCTGGAGCCCCGGCATCTCCGCACCCGCTTCGGGGGGCTGTTCCTCTTCCTGCCCTACCTGGTCCAGATGGAGTTTGACCGGATGATGGTCCGGGCCGAGTTGCCGGGGTCCAAGATGGTCCCGCCGGGGCAGGCCATGCGCAGCTTACTGGGCCTTAAGCTCTTTGCCGCCGGTCGTCACAGCCAGGTGATGAGCCTGGTCTTCGATGAAGGCCTGGCCTTGTTTGCCGGGCTGAACGCCATCCCCAAACGGGCCTTCCTCACGGAATATAGCTGCCGCATCGACCCGGCCTGCTATCCCCGGTTGCGACAGTTGTGGTTTGACGGCATGAACCGGCTGGGCCTGCCGCGGGGCACATCGTTTGACCTGGATTTCCATACCATTCCCTTTCACGGGGAGGATGCGCTGGTCGAAAAACACTATGTTTCCAGGCGCAGCCGGCGACAGAAGGGCATCCTGGCCTTCTTGGCCCAGGACGGCGATAAGCGGGTGTTCTGCTACGGCAACTGTGACCTCCGCAAGGATCAGCAAAACGACGAGGTCCTGCGTTTCGTGGAGTATTGGCGGGAGCGAACCGGGCGGTTCCCCGAGGAGTTGATCTTCGATTCCCGCTTGACCACCTTGGCCAACCTGGATCGGCTCAACCGCCTGGGGATCGGCTTTATCACCCTGCGGCGGCGGACGCCGGAACTTCTGCGAGAGATGTATGCCCGGCCCCGCTCCGCCTGGCGACAGATCGAACTCAAGGCCATCTCGCGGATCTATCGCACGCCGCGAATCATCGACCAGATCACCACCCTCAAGCAGTACCAAGGTCCCATTCGCCAGATCGCCGTGACCGACCTGGGACACGAGGAGCCCACCATCCTGCTAACCAACCAACTGCGACGCTCGCCGGCGGACCTGATCGGCCGCTACGCTCGCCGCATGCTCATCGAAAACAACATCCAGGACGGGATCGAGTTCTTCCACATGGACGCCCTGTCCTCGTCCGTTCCCATGAAGCTCAACTGCGACCTGCAACTGACCCTCATGGGCAGCAGCCTCTACCGGTTGCTGGGCAGCCGGGTGGGCAATCCGCCGCGGCGGACCAAGTCGAGGCACCTATTCCGGGACTTCGTGGAGGCCTCCGCGGAAATCCACATCGGAGACCGCGACGTCCAGGTCCGTTTCCAAAAGCGGGCCCACAACCCCTTGCTCATCGCCGCCGGATTCGGCGATCTGGACCCTCGCATACCGTGGCTCGGCGGCCGACGCCTCCAACTGGCCTTCGGCTAGAATAGCCCGCCAATGTTAAGTCCTACACGTTCTATGGGAATCCAGGCTAGTCAAGGCCGGGCTGGATTTGAATGAAGTTGAACATCAGCTCCTGGCCGGCCGGACCGCCCGGATCGTCGCCCTGTGCCCAGTCGGAAATGGTCAGCCGGGCCGTGGGGGCCTTCGGCCGAAA
>JACQHI010000226.1 GCA_016199105.1 Lentisphaerota bacterium
CGCCCCCGGAGCCTTGATGTGTCGGATAATCTGACATTCCTGTCCGGCATCCGGCAACGCATCCAACTGCCGGGTGTCGGGCCGCGCGCCCTGTTGGTCTCCGGAGACTCGGCCTGGATCGCCGACTATTTCTCGGATACCGTGAGCGCCGTCGCTCTCGATGCCAAGCCGCCCCGCGCCGTCCGCTACGCGTTGGGCGCTTCCGCGCCGATGGATTCCGCCCGGCGCGGGGAAATGCTCTTCAACGACGCCACCACCTGTTTCCAGCAGTGGCAGAGCTGCGAAAGTTGCCATCCGGACGCCCGGACAGACGGGCTGAACTGGGATTTGCTCAACGACGGCATCGGGAATCCCAAGAACACCAAAAACATGCTGTTGGCCCATGCGACGCCGCCCGCCATGATCAGCGGTATTCGGAGCAATGCGGAAACGGCGGTTCGGGCCGGCATGAAATTCATCAAGTTCAGCGCCTACACCCCGGAGGATGCCGAAGCCATTGACGCCTACCTGAAAGCCCTGAAACCCATTCCAAGCCCATTCCTGGAGAACGGCAGGCGGTCCGCCAGGCGGGGGGGGAAGCTGTTTGCGCAAGCCGGCTGTGCGCGGTGTCATCCCCCGCCCCTGTTCACCGACAGGAAAGCCCATGATGTCGGCACCGCCTCCGGCATGGATGCCGGCAGGCCCTTCGACACCCCCACCCTGATCGAGAGCTGGCGGACAGCCCCCTATCTGAACGATGGCCGTTCCGCCACGCTGCGGGACGTATTGACCCGCGATAATCCTGGCGACCGCCACGGCAAGACCTCCCGGTTGTCGCCGCAGGAACTGGCGGATTTGATCGAATTCATACGTTCGCAGTAATGACTCAGGAGGCAGCGCGGGGCGGGCTGGCTCCCGCCGTTGCCCTACGGCATACACTTGTGCTTGTTTCAGGGGGGCGGTGGTGGTCACAGTAAGTCGGCCATAGCAAGATGGGATTCACCACGGAGGCACAGAGACACGGAGCGTGATGAAACTCAATCATCTCTTCCCTCTCCCCACAAGAGTGTTGCGCACATCCCGATACCCGCTTTGCGGCGTGATCGGGATGCGCGCAACGATGGGTTTGGAGAGAACACGCGATGAGCGGTCCAATCTCCGTGCCTCCGTGTCTCTGTGGTGAGAATTGTTTTATCTGTGTTAGATCGGGCCGCTCGTCGTCGTCCTCGATTCGGCTCGTCCTCGAATGACAAACACGCCCTGGGCGGGTTGATCTCATTGGGGTGTGCCCGCGGACTGTCGAGCTACCGGGAAGAGGGCAGCGTCAGGGTCATCGCAATTTCCGGGCAGGTCAGGGGATTGTCGTATTTTGTGCAGTTGATGCACCCCATGTAGAGTTTGGGCAGCAGTGTTTCCTTGGCCACTTCCCGAAAACCGAACTGCCGGAAAAAATCGGGCGCGAACGTCAACACCACGATCTGGGAGGGATGATACTGCCGGATATGCCGGATCACGGCTTTGATCAACGCCGTGCCCACCCCTTTGTGCCGCCTTCTTTTGGTCACCGACACGGACTTGATTTCGATGGAGGGGCTCTTGGGCCGTCCGATTTCGGGCAGTATCTGCCAGGAGGCCGTGCCGAGAATGCGTCCACCCGCTTCGCACACAAAAATCCGGTCGATATTCTGGGCGATATCGCTGATGGCCCGAGGCAGCAACTCCCGCGGATGCTCCTTGATCAGGGCATAAACGGCATCCATATCCTGGAAGCCGGCATTACGGATGCGTAACGCGCGTTGTTTTGAGGCCGTCATCGTTGGCATAGGACATAGCAAAGCCGGGCGGACGACGCGAGACATATTTCCGCGTTTTTTCCTTGTGTTCATCGGGCGAGCCCCTATAGTGCGCCGCTTTTCCCCTGACCCATTCGCGAAGAAGGAAGACTCGGCCATGGAAGCTGCAACGCCATTGGAGCGCATTCGGAACGTGGGCATCATGGCCCACATCGATGCCGGCAAGACCACCGTCAGCGAACGGATTCTTTTTTATTCCGGCAAGAACTACAAGCTGGGCGAAGTCCACGACGGCGCCGCCACGATGGACTGGATGCCGCAGGAGCGCGAGCGCGGCATCACCATCACGGCCGCGGCCACCACCTGCTTCTGGTGCGACCATCGCATCAACATCATCGATACCCCGGGTCACGTCGACTTCACCGTCGAGGTGGAGCGTAGCCTGCGTGTGCTCGACGGGGGCGTCGTCGTGTTCGACGGCGTTTCCGGCGTTGAACCCCAGTCGGAGACCGTCTGGCGCCAGGCTGATAAGTACAACGTGCCACGCATCTGCTTTGTCAACAAGATGGACCGCACCGGCGCGGACTTCTGGGCCTGCGTCGGCCAGATCAAAGAGCGCCTCGGCGCCAATCCCGCCGTCATCCAACTCCCGATCGGCCTCGAAAGCGCCCACAAGGGCGTGGTCGACCTCCTCACCCAGAAGGCAGTCATCTACGTCGACGATCTCGGCACCAGTAGCCAGGAGACCGCCATCCCGGCCGATCTCCAGCTCGAGGCCCAGCAACAGCGTGACCGGTTGGTGGAGGCCATCGCCGAGACCGACGAAGACCTGACGCTAAAGTATCTCGAAGGCGAGGCGATCACGGTCGACGACCTGAAGGCGGCGCTCCGCCGCGCCACGCTGGCCGGCAAGCTGGTGCCGGTGCTGTGCGGGGCTGCCC
>JACQHI010000227.1 GCA_016199105.1 Lentisphaerota bacterium
GATCCCGCGAAACGCGGGACAGGTTTTGGACTTGTCCCGCCGATGGCGGGATTTTGGATTTATCAGATCCATTATTCCTGGGCCAATTCTCTGACTGCTGACCACCGATTTTGGATTTTAGAAAACACTTTTAACTACGAAAATCGCTAAAGACGCGAAACGGCTGCAAATCGCCAATGGACCGGCCGATATAGCCGGTATAAAACCGGCTCTACTTTTTCCCTCAAATCAGGCGCGCATAGCGCTGCTGACGGGCGGCGGTTTCGGCGAAACCGCCCTACCCACACGATATCCATTCTATCAGGCGCGCGCTTGACCTCTTATTTCGCGTTTTTAGCGCATTTCGGAGTTGAAATGAACTTCCGAATCTAGTTTTTACCGAGTCCATGCGAGCCGCAGGGGCAAGCCTTCCCGGATCGTGATCGGCTTCGTAAAAATCATTTGACCTTCCGTTTCCCGGCACGGCACACGGCGGCCGGCCAGTGTGGCGCTCAGGCGTCGTGGGGTCGGCCCCATATCGAGCGACAGGCTGGACAATTCCAACCGTCCGTTCAACACGGTCAGGACAGCCGAGCCGGGGCCCAGCTCAATCGTGCCCCAACCCGAAGCCAGCGACCAGAAACTGCGGAAGCGGCCGCCAGTCATCCGGACGGGATGAAAGCCGACCGTCTTCTTCACCATTTCCCAGTCGATCAGCCGTCCGTTTCCGGCCAGCCCGATGCAGCCGGTTCCCAACCCGCCGAGCGGGAAGCTTATCCGGGCGAGCGCGTCGTTTTTGTACACATAAGATTGCATGGGAGTGACAGGTGTTGAGTGTCGAGTGTCGGGTGTTGGTCAGAATTCCCACGAGAGTTTATCCGGCAGATCGAACCAGGGCGCCAGGTCGCGATAGAACGCCAGGTGGCCGGCCGGCCCGGGATGGGTCGCGTCGGACATGCGCAGCCAGAGCTTGTTGGGATTCGTGGCCAGCGGCCCGGCATGGGAGGCGTCCGCCCGCATCCATGAGGAATAATGATCCACCACCGGGACATTCAACTCCTTGCCCAGGGCCAGGATTTTCCGGGACTGAAAGGTCAATTCGGTGTTGGAATCCCCCAGCGCCACGATCGTGACCTGTTCGCCCTTCGCCAGCTTGTCGAGCAGTCGCGTCATTTTCGCGGGTGGCTCCGAGGTTTGCGCAAGCGCGGCCGACAGCGTGATCCCGATGCATCCGACGATTTGAAACAGCAGCCAACGACGCGACTTCAACATAACCACTCCTTGTTTAACGTTGAGCCTAATGTGCGGGTTTTAGACCTTCGCCTTGAGGCTCTGGTTCTACATTCCTCTTCCTGGGAATATCTTTCGAATCAAGGTAGCGCCATGATCTCACAATAACAACGTCGTTCGCATATTCACCTTTGGTTCCTTCGGGGCCTGCCAAATCAATAATGCCGACTTGGCCTTTAACCTCAATCGGCCGCTCAACATCTTTTGGCTGAGCCACGCCTGGTCCGAAAACTATCACAATCTGATTACGCCAGTTCCCCTCCTTGTCGTACAGGTCAAGGTAATCTTGTTCAGATGACACCATGGGATGTTGCATGACATCAGAACTCAGATAGCCGACCCGTGTTTGCTGCGGAGCATTCGATTTCACCCCGACAAAATCATAAACTGTCGGCTTGGGGAGACTCGGAGGAAAGGGGCTCTCCTGTTTGTCCCGGCATCCTGCGCTCACGAGCAGGCACAGCCCGGCAACAAGAACTTCTAAGCGAGTAAGTCTCATGTGCATCCTCTCGTCGAACGCGGGTTAACGCCCGCCGCGTTTCTACTCTTGCGCTCCCCCGGCTTGTTGAATCGATTCTATCGTTCACCCGTTGAGATTCTTGTCAGCATGTCCACAACGTCATGCGCGTGTATGGCTCCCATCGTAAGCGAGATCACAATATAGATCCATATGAAGAGTCGTCCGACCGCGTTGGTGTGTTTGAGAAGGAACACGGACATGGTGGCCGAGCCAAAGTACAGGCCCACCAGAGCATAATGGCCCCATGATGCCGATCGTGGGGCTGATACTATCGGCAAGAAGTAGAGCAGCACGATTGCTCCGACCGAGGCGCCGACTGCTATTGACAATGTCCTTTTCATCATCTTTGCGTAAATGCTATGGGGAGTGCGACAGAATCATTGACGACAGAATCATTTCGACCAGCATTCGCTTCTCCATTTTTAATGGTTTTGCTGTAAATGATTTTGCCATTCTTGAACCGTTGCAATTTTGCATGTTTGATTTCGTGTGTTCCCACGGTCAGACAGTTTGACTTCCCAGCCGTGTCATCAGGGTAATCCGTGGTTGATTGATCCATAAATTCCTTGGGCTCCATTTTCCCGCCTTTCCGCGCCACTCGCTGAGCTCGGGTAGCGGCTGGCGCAGTTCCCTCTTCCACATCCATCATAGCCTCATTTCCCGTCGGCCTCCTCCTCCAGCTCCAGCCCGCACAGGAGGGGCGCCGCCTCCCGGGTCGGCGCCTTCGGCTTGGCCTTGCCGGCCCCTTCCGCCGCGGCCGCCTGGATCGGCACAAACTCCACCGTCAGCGTGGCGGCGGCGGCAACGCCCTTGAATTCCTTCACCAGCGCGCGCCGCGGACCGCCGGCCTCCTTGACGATGTCAAAGGCCTTGAGCGCGGGCTTGCCTTGCACGAGGACATCGAACACGCGCGAGCCGGGCACATTGGTTTCCACGAGATCGGCGAAGTGGAGGCGGAGCGTGAAGCGGCGCGGGGTCAAGTCCGGCGCGGCATCGAAGCCGACGGCCGTGAAATTCGCGCACCGCTCGCGGCCGGCCGGGCCGAGCGACAGCAGGGGCTCGGGTATGCCGCGGAGCCGCGAGGGCTCGGGCAAAACCTTGTCGTACCACAAACGCGGAGAGAGCAGTTCGTTGGTCAGGCTCCGCTGACACATCTGGGCGTTGAACGTCAGCGTCTTCCGGTCCAGGCCCGCATCCGTCAGCGTCTTCCAGGGGATCGCCAGTTCGAACGCCAGCCCGTTGGTATCTGCTGCGACGGCGCTCTTCCAGAGGCCATTCCAGGCGCGGTCCTCACGGTTGGTTCCTTTGGCGAGGGCGTCGTAGCGGGCGCCGGAGGCCGAAACGCCAACATGCATGACGCGCTCGCCGCGCGCGTCGCCAAGAAAAACCTCCCAGGCGTCGTCCGTCCACACGTCGGCATCCTCACCGGCGGTCTTTTGGACCCAGGGGACGATGCCGCCGGCGATCGACACGATCGCCGGCCGCCGCGCGGCCACGTAGAAGGCGTCGGCATCATGACGCAGGCGGATGTCGGAGCGCGTGAACGGCAGGACAGCCTGGGTAGCACCCGCCCAGGCGGGATCGTCGAGACGTCCGTCCGGCGTCGGCGGAACCGCGGAGGTCGCGGCGGTCACCCACGGCGGATCGAGCAGGCGCACCACGAGATTCGTCAGCCCCAAGACCCCCGACGCATAAACCCACGGGGTGGGCGTGTTGACGACCACCGCCCGGTCGGCGTTAAAGCGGTAGTAGCTATTCCTGAACTCGTACGGGAAACCGATCGTGACCGGCGCCTGAAGCGTGCCGGACCATGGTGGCGCCTCGATGACGAAACGGCGCGAGCCCGGCTCGGTGGGATAGGCCTTGCCGCCCTTCTCGCGCGGGATCGAGAGCCAGAGCGTGCCGTCGTCGGCGCGCCGGTCGCCGAACGCCCCGATGTTTGCCGCCAGACGGCGCACCGGCGCATCGGCATCGCGCTCGCAGAACATTGCCCAGTCCTCGTTCAGCCGCCGCTCGGCCGGGGCGAACGCGATGCTGGTGCGGATCGGAATCGTACAGTCACAGTGGCCGCGCGACTCGGACAGGAGCACCAGTCCCAGAGCGGCAGCCGCATTGACCGCCTTGGTGTGGACGCCGCAATTGACACCCACGCCGGGAAAGAAGTGCAGGCCGCCATCCTCCACGAAATCGTAAAATCCCAAGGCGGTCTTGGCGGTGCGGCCGAGCTGCATGCGCGCGGCATAAACCGGATTCCCGCAATTGCCGGTGCCGGTCCGGAAGACGCGCGGACCGGACTCGCCCGTGAACGGATGGAGGCGCGGCGCCGCGCGCACGGCCGCCTCGACCGCGCCGGGCGCAACGAGATAGAAAGGATCGGCCCACGGCTCCGCCACCGGCCACGTCCCCGGTTTCTGCGCCCAATCGCCGCCGACAACGGCCGGGAGAGCGACGGCGGTCTCGCGTCCACCCCGCAGAGTCATCGTCGCCCAGCCGTTATTCAGGGCGGGCGCCAGCGCGTCCCCGAACAGATACCGCTGACCCACCGGCTGTTTCTCGTCGCCGTCCCAGGCGTTCAGGACGGCGGCAAAACCGAACGAGGCGGGCCGCCCGGACTCGCCGGTCAGCCGCCGGATTTCCGCCCACGCCAGGAACACCGTCGTTGTCGTCCCGTCGGCCGCGCGCCGGCCCGAGGCGGTCAGAGCAGGATGCGCCGCGTCCGGCCCCCATTCGACCCATGGCGACGTGCGCTCATCCCGAGCCGGATGCACCGTCACCATGAACGTACCCTCGCCGTAGAGCCCGTAACGCCGGGGCTCGGGCCGGAAATCGAAATGCAAATCCCAGGTATCGGCCGCGCTGACCACGGGATCGCGCGTGACCAGCGTGAGACTCAGCCCCTCCTCCGTCTGCGCAAGCGCAACCGATCCGGAATGGGCAGAGTCCAGCTCCAACGGCCAGATCTGTGGCGTGTCCAGCGGAATCCGCGGACCGGCGCGCGCGGGCCCGAAATACCGACGCTGTTCGCCGGTGTGCGCGTCGAGTTGGATCATCGCGTCGTTCGTGCCGCCGACGTACTGCCGGCCCAGCCGCAGATAAACGTTCGAGCCATCGGCCGACAGCCAGCGCTTGGTCGCCTTCCATTGGGCAACATAGTCGGAGGGGATGCCGTTGCTCACCTTGTAGAAGAGCCCACCGAACCGGCGCATGTCGGGCGTGGCGGAGGGAATCGGGCGCGTCCAGAGCGTCGTCCCATTATAGGCATCCACGGCCGTCAGGCAGTCCTGACCGGTCACGAAGTAGCGCCCGTTGGCCGCCAGCGGCGGATGCGCGCCGTTAATGTGCATCGCGTCCTCGGCGTCAGGCCCGCCGTACCAGAGCGGCCGCAGCGGCCAGGCCACCCGCCGGTCGCCCTGGACGTTGGCATTCCAATCGCGGGCCCCCGGCAGCGGGCCGCGCGTGACGGCCGCGCGTCCATCTAACGCGATCAACGCGCACGCCTCCACGTTCGTGGCCTGACGGCACAACGCTTCCGCGTCCGCCGCCGGCAGGCCCGGCGCCAGCATGATCCCGCCGCAGGGATGCAGCAGGCAACCCAGGTCCCGGCCGGACAATCCGACCGCCTCCCCCTTCGCTCCCTCGACTACGCTCGGGGCTATAGGGGACAAGCCTGCGACAACGATGGCATTGGCCACGTATTGCGCGAACGGCAGCGCGTCCAGCCGGTCCACCGCGACCACGTGAATCCGCGTGCCATACAGGTCAGTCGTCGTCAGCAATTTCTCGCGCAATGCGCCGGCGGCGGCCTCGCCGACCACCGGCAGGATCACGTGCAAGTCCGTCCCGTCCGCCAGCTCCAGGGCAACGCGCGCCTCCGGATCACCGAACACCAGCGCAAAGCCGCGATCGGCTTCAGCCTGCTGAAGCAGGCTGACGATTTTAGATTTTAGATTTTGGATTTTGGATTTATTGGGATCTGACTGATGACCGATAACCGATGACTGTTGACTACCGATTTTGAATTTTGAATTTCCTGTCCCCTGAA
>JACQHI010000225.1 GCA_016199105.1 Lentisphaerota bacterium
GGTAGGGCGGTTTCGCCGAAACCGCCGTTCACGGTGAATCGTTCACGATGAACCGCGGCGCGCTGGGCCAGCACGCCCTACCGGTTAGCATATCTGTTTATGCGCTTATTAACTTTTAATTTTTTCATTTTTATTGAAGAAAGTCCTTCCGGCAAACGTCTGATGGGTTGAAAAGCGGATTCGAGGGTCGGCATGGAAGAATCTGAAACAACCGCCGTGGATCACGGGGAAGTCGGCCCTTCGGGGACGATGGAGGCTATTGTGGCGGCTCACGAACAGGCGTTATTGCGGTACGCGATGGGCTTGTTGAACAACGTTCATGCGGCCCAGGACGCGGTTCAGAACGCGTTCATCAAGCTGTTCAAGACCTGGAAACCCGGCCTGAAACCGACCCCGGCGCTGCGGGCGTGGCTGTATCGGGTGACGCATAACGAGGCCGTGGATCATATCCGCCATGAATCGCGGCTGAAGATCCTGCACTGGAACCAGGCCAAGGACCCGGCCGTCAGCCTGCCCGTCTCGGACAATCCCGGCGAGGAAAAAACGGAGCAGATGGAGCGGGTGCTCACCCAGCTCGCGCGCCTGGCCCTGCCCGAACGGCAGGTGGTGCTGTTGCGGCTCCAGGAAGGCCTGTCCTACGAGGAGATCGCGCGGGTCACGGGCCGGACGGAAGGCAACGTGGGGTGCCTGTTGCATCAGGCGGTGCGACGGCTAAGCCGGCTGCTTAAGAGGGGAGAAGACAAGGAGACGGTGAGGCGGTGAAACGGCGAAGCGGGGAAGCGACGAAACGGTGAGACGGTGCACCGGTGAAGGAGAAGAGAGACAACGCTTGTGAATGCGATTAACAACGTTCGCGATTTGTCGCCGTTTCGCCGACTCACCATTTCGCCGATTCGTCAGTTCATGGTCGTTCGGATGGGGGGATTTCAAAATGACACCGCTCTGTAAAGAGATTGAACCGTTGCTGACGCGCCACCTCCTGAAGGACCTGGAGGCGCAGGTCGAGGCCAGGGTGCGCGAGCACGTGGCGGGCTGTTCCCGCTGTCAGGCAACGCTTCGTGACATGGAGCCGACCCTTCAACTGTTGCGAAGCGCCCTGACGGCGCGGACGGACGCGCCGGAGCGATTGGACGCGGAACGCCGGATGCGGGTGCTGGCCGCGTCAACCCGGGAAGCGCGCCGATTCCAAATTCCCTGGCGACGGCTGGGCGAGCTCGCCGCGGTGTTCGTCGTTCTTCTTTTCTTGGCGGGGCTCATTATTCCGAGCTTTATGCGAGCGCGAACCAATTCACAACTCGGACTCGATTTAGGAATAAATGACCCTTCTCCATCAACTGAACAAAGTGAACTGGTTTATGCCGAGGGCGGTCCGCCAACGACAATGATGGATTATTGGCAACAGAAAAGCTCTCCCTTCTCTTGGATTACCGGTAGTCGTGATGAAGAGAAAGAACAAATCAGCGGGAGTTTTGAGGATGATAAGTCTGCGCAGGTTGCCGACGACAAAACCAAACCCGGCGATATGGCGAAGCTGGAGCGGGGGCAATCTTATGGACAGGTCGCCAGCTATGAGCCAAGGCCGAGGACGCCTTCGAAGTCCGCCCCGGCCGACAAGGCCGCTGGATCTTTCAAAGCGGACGCTCCGAGTAGTGATACTGTGGGTGAGGGAGCAGGTTCGGGGGCCATGTCCCAGGGCTTCATTGCCGGTGGAGTGGTGGAAGCGCCACCGCCTCCAGCCGCGCCTATGCAAGTGGCATCGGCGCCTAAGGCTGCGAAAATTGAGTCGCCCCTGAAAGCGACTGTGTCGTCTGCTCGTGAAAGCAGAACGGATGAAGTCCGTTCGAAAAGCGAAGAAGTTCAGCGAAAAATCCATGAGTCGGCCCGGAAGGATATACAGGATCAAGCTGTTAATATGGGAAAAATGGCTCGCGCGCCTGAAGCGCCCAAGCTTCCCCCCGAGGTCGCGCCAGAGACTTCCGTGGTGGAACCCCCCCCGCTGGCGAGATTAACCAAGTCGGCGTCATTTCAGAAATCCTGGGGTGTTACAGGCTCCGGCAAATCGGATGAGGCGGACATCCGGGGTGTTGTGGATGAGTTGAAGCGGGATAGAATTCCCGAAAAAATCGAAGCGGATGAAAAGCGTGTTCGCGGTGGCACAGCGCGAGAAATCACACAAGCAGAACTTGACACTATTTGGAATGCCCCCGGAGTGCCTTTCCGGGATGCGCCGTCGGAACCGACTGGCGGCGATAAGGACATCGCTGAACAGCCAAAAGCGCCCGCTTGGGTCCCGGTGGAGACTCCGGTTGTATTGGCCAAAAGCGCGACTGAAAGCCGTGAAAAGGCAAAGCCCGAACGAGTTCAAAATCAAGGCAAGGCCGCCCCCGCCGGAGCGAGTGCTCCGTTTGGTGATACAGTGGGTGAGGTTGCAGGTGCTGGTGCGGGAGCCATGCAAGTGGCTTCGGCGCCGCCGCCGCCCCCGGGCACGATGTCAGTTGGCGAAACGGCCATCCCATACGAGCTTGCCTTGGCGGAGAAAGGATTCAGCGGGCAGGGTCGGAAATCTGAAGAAGCCGGGAAAGCGGGAACAGACGTCAAAACTGTCAGCGGCGTTGTGGAAATGAAAGAAGGCGAAGTGACTGTTGGTCAGTATCCCGTGAAGCCTGCGGAGGCGCAAATCCAAAAAAGCGAAAGTCAAAAGGCCGAGGTGGCGGGAATCCCGCTTGTTGGGGATATCCAGAAACAGAAGGAGGATATTGCAAGGAAGAGCAATGTCACCGCCGACTATGCCGCCAGGGGCAAAGCCGGCAATGAAGGCTCCGAGCTCAAGGCCCAGGATGGCCGCTCCACCGTGGGACGCCAGGGCAAGGCCGACAGCGAAATCGCCGCCGACTCCGGTATAATCACCTTCAGCGGCGGCAACATCGAAACGCGCATGATCCGGGAGACATGGCCGGAAGGCCATGCCAGGGCCAGGGCGACGGGGGGTGGTAAGACAGCCGGAGATGAACTGGGTCTGGCCGGAACGGGTGAGCGCCGCGATTTGCAGGTTCGGAAGAGCTTGGAAAAGAGTCTGCAGGCTTCCAAGGCCGGAGAGGTCGCGCAGGCGAAGGAAGGGGGCGATAAAAGGCGGGAATTAAATGACAAATTGAACCAGATCAAAATTCCGGAAATAAATTTCCGGTCGGCCAACATCGAGGATGTGGTGAAGTTCCTGTCGCAGGCCAGCGCCGCCAACGACGCAAATTCAGCCCCCAATGACAAAGGCGTCGATATCGTTTTGAATCTGCGGCTCCCCGGTACGCCGACTGGCGAAGCGTCTGCGCCGGTGTCCAAGGCGCAGGAAGATATCTTTGCCGCTGATCCGGCCGCACCCGCCAACGCGGAAGCCGCCGTTCCTGGCGCGAGTCGCGTTCCGGAAATCACCTTGAATCTCCGCAATATCACGATGGGCGATGCTCTGAAGTATGTCACTGAGGTTACGAGTCTCAAGTACCGAATCGAGGATGACGGCCGGGTGGTCATTACGCCGGCCGACGTGGTTTTTGGGGAACTCGTAACGCGGATATATTCCGTCAAGCCGTCCATCTCGGACATCATCGCCAAGCAGGCCGAGGGCGAAGCGAAGAGCGGCGAATCGGGCAGGGAAGGCGCTGTCCAGCGTTCTGATGTGCAGAAGTTTTTCGAGTCGGCGGGTGTGTCGTTTCCCCAGGGTACCACGGTCGTCTACAAGCCCCGTATCGGTAAGCTGATCGCGTCCAATACGGCTGAAAATCTGGAGAAATTCGAGGACATCCTCGCTAAGATGGATGTGGCGTCTGGCCAGGGAGAGCAGGTGGTGTTCAACGATGATACCAGTGAGGTCGTGCAGGCGATAGAAATGAGCGTGGAGAGAAAGAAATTGATCGAGAAATTGAATCAGATCAGAATTCCGGAACTGAATTTCCGTTCCGCCAACATTGTGGATGTGGTGAAATTCCTGTCGCAGGCGAGCATTGCCAATGATTCGAATTCCGCTCCCAATGAAAAAGGCCTCAGTATCGATTTGGATATGCGGCGTCCCGGTCAGCCGGACGATAAAGCCTCCCGTGTCCCGGAAATCACTTTGAACCTCCGTAATCTCACGTTGATCGATGCCCTCAAGTATGTCACTGAGGTTACGAATCTCAAGTACCGGCTCACCGAGAACGGTAAGGTGGTCATCATGCCGGCCGATGTGCCTGCTGAAGAGATTATTACCAAGACCTTTTCCCTCCCATCCTCCCTGATTGAAGACTTTAAGCTTAAGCATGCAGATTCATCCGGCCTGCAGAAGTTTTTCCGGGACGCCGGTGTGCCGTTCCCCCAGGGCATATCGATCGTTTACAAGCCCGATAGCGGCCAACTGATCGTGTCCAATACAAAAGAAAACCTGGAGAAATTTGAGCGCATCCTGGCTAAGCTGACTGCGGCGCCTCGCCAGGAGGAGCCGGTGTTGAAGCCGAAGTTCAAGCCGGCGGCGTTCAATCCGTTCGTGGAGGCTTCGGCCAATCCGTTCTCGACGTTCTCGATCGACGTGGACACCGCCTCCTACACGCTGTGCCGGAATTACATGCTGAACGGCAAGCTGCCCCCGCCGGAGGCCGCGCGCACGGAGGAGTTCGTCAATTTCTTCGACTATGCCTACCCGGCGCCGGCCCGGCGGACGTTCGCGGTCCAGGCCGAGTGCGCGCCCACGCCGTTCGGACGCGGCACGCAGTGGCTGCGGCTCGGCGTGAAGGGCCGCCATCTCGGGCGCGAGGAGAACCGGGCGTCGGCGCTGACGCTGCTGATAGACACCTCCGGCTCCATGAGCACGCCGGACCGCATGGGGCTCTTGAAACAGGCGCTCCGGTTGCTGGTGGACAAGCTCGGACCCAACGACCGCGTGGCGGTGGTTCAATACGATTCGCATGCCCGCCTCGTGCTGGAGCATACGCCGGTGTCGGAGAAGGCGAAAATCCTGGAGGCCATCGAGCGCCTCGATACGACCGGCTCCACGAACCTGGAAGAGGGCATGAACCTGGCCTATGCGACGGCGGCCCGCGCGTTCCTGGCCGGCGGGATCAACCAGGTGCTGATTCTCTCCGACGGCGCGGCCAATCTCGGGGCGGTCGCGGCCGAGGACATCCTGAAGCGCGTGGACGCGTATCGCCGGCAGGGCATCCAGTGCTCCGTCTATGGGTTCGGCATGGGCACCTATGACGATGCCATGCTCGAAACGCTGGCCGACAAGGGCGACGGCCGGTATGCGTTCATTGACTCCCTCGACGAGGCCCGGCGCGTTTTCGTGGACGAACTCTCCGCCACGCTGAACACGATCGCCTCCGACGTCAAGATCCAGGTGGAATTCAATCCGGCCCGCGTGAAGCGGTATCGCCAGTTGGGCTACGAGAACCGGGCGCTCACGAAGGAACAGTTCCGCGACGACAAGGTGGACGCCGGCGAAGTGGGCTCCGGCCAGTCGGTGACCGCGCTGTATGAGCTGGAACTGCGCGGAGAGGGGGGGGTGGAAAGCGGAAAGCGGAGAGCGGAGAGCGGTGAGGGGAAAGGGGAAAGCGGAGAAGTGTTCAGTGATCAGCTTTCAGTCATCAGTCAACGTCCCATGTCAGCCGCTTTGCGGCCAA
>JACQHI010000013.1 GCA_016199105.1 Lentisphaerota bacterium
CGGCGGATTGATCATTGGCTATGTGGGGATCCCTTCCCCCCGCCCAAACGTATGCTGTCGGAGCCGAATTTTCGGCGGATGGCGTCCACGGTGTGGCTGATTTTCTCCCGTTTCTTCCCCGGACTCTGCGCGTCATCGAACAGCATCAACTGCCGGTCGTCCTCGCCGGTCAGGCCGTGGACGCCAAAACCGATGAGCCGTACCGGCTTGATCAGTTTTTCCCTGGCGAACAATTCCCGTGCGACCGCCAGAAGTGTGAAATCGTCATCCGCCGGCGACGCCAGCTTTTTCCGGCGCGTAAGAGTATCGAACCCCCGCCAGCGCAGTTTAATTTGAGCACCCGACGCCTTCCGACCAGCTTCGCGGAGCCGGCGTCCGACATCTTCCGCCAGTTCGACCAGCACCGCTTCGACTTTCGACCGGTCCTGCACATCTTCGTCAAAGGTGTGCTCCCGCGAGATGCTTTTTTCCTCTCGTTCCGTCTCCACCGGCCGGTCATCCAGGCCCATCGCCAGCGCCTTAAACAATCGGGCGCCGTCTTCGCCCACCAGTCGCACCAGGGTTTCGAGCGGCAGGCACTGAAGATCGCCGATGGTGCGGCACCCGGCCTTCTCGAGACGGGGACGCGTGACATCGCCGACACCCCACATCCGGCCGACCGGTAAAGGCGCCAGAAAAGCCTGTATTCCCGCCGGATCGTCCGGGATCACCGTCAGACCGTCCGGCTTGTTCAGTTCGCTGGCCAGCTTGGCCAGGAATTTGTTCGGCGCCACCCCGACCGATGCCGTAAGCCCTGTTTCGGCTTTGATCGCCGCGCGGATCCGGCGGGCGATGGCCGGACCGTCTCCGAACAGGCGCCGGGCATCCGTCACATCCAGAAAGGCCTCATCGAGCGACAGCGGCTCGATCAAGGGCGTAAACCGTTCCAGTATGGAGGAGATCTGACGTGACACCTCCTCGTAGCGTGCCATGTTGGGCGGCAGAAAAACAGCCTGGGGGCAGCGCCGGGCAGCCTCGCGCGAAGGCATGGCCGAATGAATGCCAAAGGGCCGCGCCTCGTACGAGACGGCCGCCACCACGCCGCGTTTATCGCGCGGGGCGCCGACGATCACAGGTTTGCCCCGCAGTTCAGGCCGGTCCTGCTGCTCGATGGCGGCATAAAAGGCGTCCATATCGACGTGCAGGATCGTACGTTGCATGGCCGGAATAATACAGAACGCGGCGGGCCATGACCAGCCCGGTGTGGCCTAAAAAACAGCCATTTGCGTGATGACGCGGATCCGAGTCAGCCAGGAATGGCTGACTTACTCCCAGTAAGACAGGCATTCTTGCCAGTCATCCGGGGTTTGGCACTCCGCTGGGCTCAACCGGTACAGCGGGACTTTCCGCCTTCTCTCGGGAACTACGGTGGACGCGATGGGACCGCTGTTCTTTTCACAACAGCGGGTGCGCAGCCCCCGCTGTACTCGAGCCGCAATACAGATTGCCGGGCGCCATAACATAAAGAGAAAGGCCCGCGCTTCCCGTTTGAAACGGGAAGGCGGGCCAAAAAAAACCCGGCGACGTGCTACTCTCCCATGGCCTACACCATAGTACCATCGCCGCAGAGGCCCTTAACGGTCGTGTTCGGAATGGGAACGCGTGTTTTTACCTCGCTATGATCACCGGGATTTTTTTAAAAAGAATTACACAGGGTAAAGGGCAAAGCCACCTGCAGTCAGGATTGCGGGAGAAAAAATGACCAAGTCGCACAGTCGATTAGTACTGGTCAGCTCAACACCTCGCGGTGCTTACACACCCAGCCTATCAAGGTCGTAGTCTTCGACCGACTTTCAGTCCCGCTTGCGCGGGAGGGAAATCCAATCTTGGAGGAGGCTTAGCGCTTAGATGCTTTCAGCGCTTATCCGTTCAGTACATAGCTACCCAGCGATGCTCCGTGGCGGAACAACTGGCACACCAGGGGTACTTCATTCCCAGTCCTCTCGTACTAAGGAATGTTCTCCTCAGATTTCCTGCGCCCACAGTGGATAAGGACCGAACTGTCTCACGACGTTCTGAACCCAGCTCGCGTACCGCTTTAACCG
>JACQHI010000208.1 GCA_016199105.1 Lentisphaerota bacterium
GCCCGCTGCGGACGGCGGGTCTGGGATGCCACCGAGGGCGGAGCCCGAAAAGCCGGGACGCGGATCGTTGACCTGAAAACGGCGTTGACGGAATCCCTGGGCGCCGCCGCGGCGGCAAAGCCCCGCGTGACCGGGCCGGCCGCGAAAACCGGCGCGGACGCCGGCCGGCCTCAGCTCGAGCGCTGGCGGAAGTCGGCCGGGGAATTGACGCTACAAATCCAGGAGGCGCTTCGCGGCGGCTTGTTGATGGAGCGCGAACCGGCGCCCTTTCCTTTTTTGAGCCCGCATGAAGAGCTATTGGACTTGGTGTCATCGGTCATAAATCCCTGTCTGATGGCCGAATTGTTCTGGGCGTGGGACGACTGGGTCACGGATCGGCAAGGAATCGTGCAGCGTCCCGACGAGGTGGGCGAGCGGTATTTGCGGGAAATTCTCCTGAGCATGGATCTTCTGATCGAACTGCTGGCCTTTGACGGGGCTGCCGGCGCGGCGCCGTCGGGGAAAGCGATCACGTTCTGCCGGGGGAAGACCGTATCGCCGGCCTGGGCGGGATTCGTGAAGTGGCTGCAGCAGGGCCCGATGGAAACCATGCCTTTCATGGGCGACTTCGATCATATCCCGTTGATATGGAAAATATTCCGCCATTTTGGATCCGATATCGCGGTCCTGTTGGATGGCGCCATATTTCCGGCCGCTTGGACATGGCCGGGCCGCATCTGCCTGGATTTCCGCACACAGCCGCCGGACGACAAAGCCGGTTTCATGGCCTCGGAATTCTGGATTCCCGGGTATGCGGCGATCGGCTGCGATGCCCGGGTGGAAGCCGCTTGGAAATCCTGCATGCCCGCGGATCGTCCGCTCTGCCGGCTGGAACAACGGGAAGGGCAATTCCGCCTGATGTCCGGCGAAACGCCGATCGAGCTGAAGGCGCTCCTCGCGCGCCTGAGGGCGGAAGTGCGATAGAAAAAAAGAATATCAACCACGCGCGGCGCGCGGTTGATATGTTGGGTTGCGGGCATAGCCCGCGTTGGTTCGGCGTTCGGGCGGTCGCGCATGCGCAGGGTAGTCAGTGTGTATGCCTTTCACACCCCGGTCTTGAAATGGAGGGCGGCCGGCCTCGGCCGCCGATTCAATCGGTCCGTGATCTGCCGAGGAACGTTGCCGCTCAGGATGCGAACGGACACGAGCTATCCAGGGGCGGCTTGTTGGATGGTGTCCTTGTTCCAGATTCTTCGAATTCGTGAACCAGAAGTAGATGAGGAATTCCGTGAGTGGCGAGAACATGTATGGTGTGTATGGTGCGCTCATCGGTAAGCTCCCCATCCTGCAGGCCAATATCCCGCACTCATCAACGATACGGACAAGCCCGGAAACGTGACTTTGAAAAAACGATACGGTGGTGGAATGCACTGTCTGTCGTATGTAATGCCGACCACGCACGAACTCGACGTGTCCTCGGCGATGACGCTCCAAATAATCCTGTCGCCCGGAAAACTCTGCGCAAAGAACTCACGAGCCGCCGAGATGATGCTGCGCTGTCTGCGGCGTCTGGCGAAATAGTCTCGTAACCATCTCATACAGTCCCACGTCAGCGTTACGGCTGAGGCGCGGGTTTCGCGGCACCACCGACCGATGGTTTGGCCTTCTTCTCCAAAATCATTCCGTATTTATGGCACATGGACGACAACGCGAGGATAGCGAGCACTGGCAGGATGGATCTCATGTTGTCCTCCAAGGTCAGTAAGTTTAGCTGAACGTTTGTTGAGCGACCCGCCGCAGTTTCGTGCCCGCGCCTCGCGTGCCCGCGCTTTCACCTGCGGATGAACTCGCTCTGTCTGGCTGAATAGTCGCAAGGCGGATGGAGAAAGGCGAGGATTTTCTGGCGAAAATTGGCGTTGCGTTTGGCGCAAACTTGAAAAAGAAGACGGTCGTGTGGAACCCGACCCTCCCGGCTTCCATGAAATACTGCGTTTCCGATATGTGACAGGCGTTCAGCGCCTTGATGTTCGGAGTCAACTCGGCATTTCGGGCTGGAAGCAGGAGGATGGATTTGATACAAAGGACCGGAAACGCGACGTCCAAACCCGCGGGAGGGAGCCTGCGCTTGATCGCCTTAACGCCGTTCAACAAGTTCACCCTCGTCCGGCTGGTGTTCTTTCCGGTGGCGCTGGCCCTGGCCGGATTGATGGCGTGGGTGTCGCCCCGCCCATCGGAGCTGCGCTTTTTTTCCTTGATAACACTCATCTGGTTTGGTATTTGCCTGTTGATCGACCGTGGGGTGCGCGACTATCGCTGGGCGGACGCGGCGGGCTCCACCGTGCTGGCGGCCGTGGACGCTTATTTTCTCGTGCTTTGCCTGGGATTGATGTCCGGCAATGCCGCGCTGGTTCTGCAGGTGCTGGCCCTGTATGGGATTCTGGCGACAGTGTGGGCCGGGATTCCCGGGGCCGCCCTGGCGGCGCTGACCGGCGCCACCGGCTATGCGACTTGTTTCGGCCTGTATAAGGAAGAGTTGCTCGCCCAGTTGGGGGAGGGGTTCCTGGCGGGCGTCATCGGGATCGGGGCGGGCCTGGCCGGGACGAGAATCGTCCCGAAGCTGTGCGCCCGTGCATGGCACGGAAGCAATGAGACGGAGAGGCGGGGAGACGGTGCGCCGGCGAAGGACAAAAGAGACAACGCCTTGTGAATGCGATGAATAACCAAAGCAGGGTTTACTGTTCATGGCCACCGATACTCAGAGTTTTCAGGCGGAGGATTTGCTGAGGATGCACAAGGTGCTCCGGCACCGGCTCCGCAATTTCGCCTCCGGCATCCGGAATGCCGTGAGCTTGTTGGCGATCGATCTCGCCGACCGTCTGCAGCCGCAGGAGAAGGAGTATTTCCCTCTCCTCGTCCAGGAATGCGACGAACTCAGCCGGCTGACGGACCGGATGGGACTGCTGTTCGAGGAGACGCCCGCGGGAGGGGAAGGGAGTGTCGAGGATGCGATCCGGACGGCGGTGGAGCGGGTCCGCCGGACATTTCCCACGGCGTCGGTGGCGATCCGGCTGGCCGAGGGCACGGGGACGGAGAAAACAACCCGGCTGCAACACCTCACCCTTATCCTGACGGAGCTGATCGCCAACTCGCTGGAGGAGAAGCCGGGCGGCGAAGTCGGGGTTGACGTCAGCCGCCGCGACGCATGGCTGGTTTTCCGCGTGAGCGACATGGGCAAGGGATTCGCCCCCGGGGAAGCGGAAAAGGTTTTTCTGGCTTTTTTCACGACACGTCCGCGGCATCTGGGGCTGGGGTTGGCCATTGTGAAACGGTTTGTGGAGGGATTGGGCGGGAGTGTGGCCGTCGTTCCGACGCACGCCGTCGTCCCGACTCTCCGACCTGCCCGCAGTGCTGCGCAAAGCGCCTCGCACAGCGCTGCAGGCGGGGAGGTCGGGACTATGGCGGGCACGCCGGGAGCTTCCGCCTCCGCCAAGGCTACGGCGGACGAGACGGCGGACCAGCCGTCGCCAGGCTTCCCCCTGCGCGAAGCCGCTACGGCGGGACAAGATGGCTTGGCCAGCAAGATGGCGGACACGCCGTCGGGAGGCTGCGTGGAGGTTTTGTTGCCGGCGGCTAAAGAGGATTTGGCAGAGCCCAAATCCTCCTGAGCAAGGTGAAAGGGAGAGACGGTGAGTCGGCGAAA
>JACQHI010000231.1 GCA_016199105.1 Lentisphaerota bacterium
AGAAAACAGGCTGGAAGCCTGTTCCACACTCCCGCCTGCAGCGCTGTGCGAAGCGCTTCGCGCAGCACTGCGGGCAGGTGAAATCCAACCGGATGTTGCGCTCATAAATTCCCCTCGACGCCCAATTGGGCCAGGTTGCTGGCCCGCAACAGACGATAAGCCCGATTGGTGACAATCACCACTTCCGTCCGGAACCCGGCCCCATCCACCCGAAAGGCCACGCAATCCGAAACCGACACACCCGCCGCCGAACACCAGCCGTCCGCCTCGTTGGAAAAAACGGCCTTCAGCGGCCCAAATGCCGCCTTCGCGGATAATGTCCGAATCCCCAACTCCGTGAACTGACTGCTCAACGCCTTCATGATGAATTCCGCCTGTTCATTCCCGGACCAACCCCTTATCGAATTCGGCGCCTCCACCCTGGCCAAGACACCCGTCGCCGACGAGCGGGCCATTTCACTCCGCAACTCGCCCAGAAGCTTCACGGACAATTCCCTCGGCCCTTCCGGAAACATATATTGCCTGAGCTTGCGGGACAATTCCCGGACCGGCGCGGGCGGCCGAACAAGAACCAGCGCAACCACAACCAGAACTATCAGTGCCATTGCCATCCACCATATATGCGATTTTTTCATTTACGGTCTAGTCGCTCGAATTCGATAAAAAGAGGCCGAATTGGTCGCCAGCGTGTCCAGCACGGTATTCGTCACCGCTGTGGGCGGCAGATTGGTGTAAAACGCCGACCAGACGGCCACCGTTCCTATCAGCGTCGGACTCCGTTCCACGTACTGGGTCGCCTGCTGTCCGCCCTTCCAAATCACCCGGAGCGATGCGCCATCCCAGCTCAACCCCAATACCTCCAGGAGGGAGCCCGCCAGCAAAGGATTGGTGTCGGCGAGATACTCCGCCCTGTTATCCGCGCCATCGCCATCCGGATCCGCGGAAGGCCCATTCACGCCGGACCCATCCGTGGGGTCCAAGCCATTCGCCGCTTCCCAGTCGTCCGGCATGCCATCGCCGTCAGAATCGGTCGAATAGTCAATCCGGTACAAGGCCGGCAACGACCAGTCGCCCCACAGCGAGACATCCCGCGAACGGGCCCGGATCAACACGTTGTTGCTGAATCCGACGCCAAGGCCGCCCCCGGCATTCCAGACGACCGTGTGAACCAGCCCCGTCGGATGCGTCGCAACCCTGATGGCTTCCGTGTAAATGGAATTGTCAATCCTGACCAGGGCGGCATTCGTCCAGTTCGATGAAGCCGGGTCCTGATATTGTAGATACGGCAAGGACGAATTGCCTTCCGCATCCCATATTTTAACCCCGACACGGGCATACCCACCCCCCGACGACGGACTCGGCATGATGCGCGTCACCGGGGCCGTCTGACGGAAAGTTGAAGGCAGCGTCCACAAGACGCGCTGCGGCGGCCAGTAAACCACGTCGCAGCGTTGGGAATTGGCGGGATCAACCCTTAACCCGACCAACCCCTCGGTCGAGTCATAGGTCCGCACGGACGCCAGCGCATGCCACTCCTTCCCGACATCGTTGCCGTTAAACAGGGCGGACTGCAAGGCGTTGGAGGCATCGCCCGCCACCCATGACATGATCCGCCCATCCGGCTCCCCGGTAAAGAAAACATCGGCATTCCCGTTCGTGAAGCCCAGCCCGGTCACGGCATAATGCTGGGCAATGTTCACGCCGTTGAGCGTTTTCCGGTCGAGCGTCAGCATTTGCTGGTTGGTGATGGAGCAGTACCATTCCTCGACAAGAAAATCTTCCGACCGGTCAATCCGGCCGTTGCCGTTCCGGTCCTCCACGAAGGCGTAGAGCAGCGACACGAAATTGCTGGAAACCCCTCGGACAGCGCCAAACCCCATCGGCTGCCCAAGCGCCAGCCGGTTGGCGACCGTCAACGGCTCCTGCGCCGGAGAACCGATCATGTCGAAACTCGTCTCCGTGGTCTCGATGATACCGTACTTCAAAGCCTGCCCATCCGCGGCGGACCATTGCCCGTTCGTGCCGAGACAAGCGTAATAAGTCCCCGCATTCGTGCCCGGCTCGTTCGTGGCCCAGTTGCTGAAATTCGAGCCGCTCGCCGACAACCACTTCCAGGCGCCACCCACTTCCTCGCGATACCGGCCAATCCAGGCATCGCCCGGGAACTTGCCCAGTATCCAGTCATTGTCATTGGTATCCGACACTGTGGCCAGCACACCGCCATGGAGAGCGGCGTAAGCTTGCGCATTTTTCCACGTCATGGGCTGCGGTGTCGCGAAATACCAGCGCCACCGGGCCTGCCGGTAATACGCCCCTGTCCCGTTATAGTCCGCCGCCGAAACGAGATTGGACGTTGATAATGCTTGAACAGGCATGAACCGCACGTAATCGCTTTGTATCGAGCCTCCCTGATATTGCAATAAGCCCTCATCCGCACTTGACCAGGCTGACCAGGCATTCGTGTTGACTTTTGATTTGAAATACACCTTGCTGCCGATTTTAGCCAAATGCAGAAACTCATTCACTCCCGGCACAGACACAGTCGTAGCACCCACGTCAATGTAAAGGCCTCCCATTGAAGGAACGCTTATTTCAAAGGCATCATACCCGTGCCCCCACGGAGTGTATTCCGTGTAGACCCCTGCATCGGACACGTAAAGCGATCCATTGGTTTCATAAAACTGACCGCCAGCAGTCGCCCTATTTCGAATCCATTGGTCTTCGATTTTTTCATTATCAAACTCATCAAAGGATACATAAGACATTTTGCCGCCGAGCCGCAGCTCGCCGGAAGCGGAAACCCTCGCAATCCTGACGGGCGCCGACTCGCCGGGCCTGTTGAACGTCATCCCGTTTTGAAC
>JACQHI010000232.1 GCA_016199105.1 Lentisphaerota bacterium
AGCTATGCCGGACAAGAGCGCCTGCTGTACTGCGGATACTCATTCAGACATGAAGACACACCCAACTTGCCAGTTGCCCCGTTCCTCACGGGGCCACTGGCGAGTTGGAGCTCAGAACAGATAGGCGATCCCGAAGGCGAGGACCGGATAGAAGCGGAAGACGTCCACGTCGTCCTGGATATCCTCCTCCTCCTGGGCGAGATCCGCCTGGAATTCGGGGGACAGGGCAATGATGCCGTCGGCCTCCAGGTCCACATCCGGGGAGCCCTGGAAGAGAATGCCCACATCGAACGAAAAGGTCCAGGTCGAGCCGGGTTTGACCGCGTTCCCGAATCCGAGGCCCAGATAGGGCGCCCATTTCCGGAATTCCATCGTCCCGCTGAGAGTGCCCAGCACGGCGGCGGGATATTCATGATCGCCGATGGTGACGCTGTCGTTGGGCGTTCCTTCGAGCTCGAACCTGTTCCGGTTGTAGTAAGCGCCGCCCGTGATGCGGAAATTATTCTCGAGCGGATGACAATCCAGCAACAGCCCCAGCGAAGCCCAGCGCAGCTCCGTCTCGTAATCCACATCGCTCCGGGTTCCATCGTAATTGAACGCAAAATAGTTGCCGCCCACGCGCGCGTTCAGGATCTCGGTGAGCCCGACCGTCGCTTCCAGCCCCGGCCCCATCGTTCCCAGCTTGGCGCCCAAGGCGATATACGGCGGCGCATCCTCGTAGCCGACCGCTTCTTCCCGCGAACCCGTCCGGACCGTCTCCGCCGCCTGGGCCAGGATCGCCGTTGAAACCAACACACCCGCCTGCAACGTTGCGATAGCTGCGGGCAGGCCCGCCACCAGCATCCAGCTCCGCCATCTGCTTCGATTTGCCATGATCGGGGATCCTTACTTTATTTTGGATTTTGGATTTTCGATTTCCGATTTCCGAACGTTCAGGTCATCCGCGGCAACATGTCCGCGGTAATCTCGTCAATCAACGGCTTGCCGTCAAGAAAATTGAGGATGTTGGTCATCGCGCGCTTCCCCATCTCGGGATACATGTCCGTGGTCGGACCCGCCTGATGCGTGCTGATGACGCAGCGGGGCGTGTCGCGCAGGGGATGATCGGGCGGGATCGGCTCCACCGCGAACACATCCAGTCCGGAAAACAGGCGGCCGGCCGCATGCTGGGCCGCGAGATCGTTCTCGTTCAGGATATTGCCCCGTCCGGTGTTCACGATCACCCCCCAGGCCGGAAGAAGGTTCATCGCGCCGGCATCCACCAGGTTGTTCGTCTCCGAGCTTTTGGCGGAATTCAGGGACACAATGTCGGACTCCTGGAAGAGCGCCTCCCGGGTCGTCACGCGCCGGACTCCGAATTGCTCGAACACAGCGTCCGGCACATAGGGATCCAGGGCGGCGATCTTCACCCGGTACGGCCGCAACAGGGGCGCCAATTTCTGCGCCACGCGCCCGAAACCGACAATGCCCACGCGCTTCTCGAACAGGCTCATGGGCGCAGGCATGTCCGGCGCCGCCCACTGCCGGGCATTGACGATGGAACGGAACTCATAGCCGAGACGCCGCAAGCAGGCCAGGATGAGCATGTGCGAGCATTCGGCGATGGTATGACTGATGGCATCCCCCCAGTTCGTGAGCCGGACGCCATGGCGCAGGTTGTGGGGATGGACCACGCGGGCGACCGTGCCGGTCAGATGACACCACAACTGGGGCTTCGGCGCCTCATAGGTTTCGGGCAGGCAATGCCGCCAGTTCCAGCCGCCGAGAATCACATCGGCCTGTTCCAGTTTTTTTATCCATTCCGGCGCCGACATATCGGTCTGCTCGCCCACGACATCGGTTTCGACACGCCGCTCGAGTTCGGCGCGCAGCTCGGGCGGGAACGCCTGCCGATACAAGTCATCGGCCGCCAGTCGCAATAATTTCTTTTTGGGCATCATGCTTTTACGCCCTTCGGAAGCGTATAATCCACCTTCACCCTTCGAAAATCCTCCTTCGCCGATCGTTCCGCCGCGAGGCAAACCATGTGGGATTTCCAGGCATCCAGTCCGTCCTGGACAGGCGGTTGCCCGCAGGCCATGCGCCGTATGAATTCCCGGCGCATGGCGCTGATATCGTGACAAAAGGCGCCGGCGGGTCCGCCGGAATAATCCTCGATCCTGTCGAACTCGACGCGCATGCCGCCGCTGCCGGCCGGATACTCCACGATGCGATTGAACACCAGCCGCTCCCGGATCATATCCACGCCGATGGCGCCCTTCGTGAAGGTGAAGATCATGTTCATGTCGTGCCCCATCTGGGACCACTTGCCCGGATCGTTGGTGAAGGCGCTCAGCGTATGGGAGGTGAGGATGACGCCCAACGCCCCATTCTTGAAAAAGAAATGGCTGCAGACGTTGTCCTGAAAACGATACTGCGGCAGGACATTCGGCCCCACGATGCTCTGCACCGCCTCGATGTCCCCGCCGAAGTAGCGGAAGATATCCACCTCGTGGATGGGCTCCATGAAATACAGGCCGCCGCTTTTTTCGGGGCGGGTGCGCCAGATGCCGTTGCCCTCCTCCAGCCAGCAACCGCGGTGATGGATAAACTCGATACGCCGCAGCGCTCCGTATTCCCCCGAGTCGATCATCCCGCGAATGCGGCGGGCAAAGGGGGAAACGCGCATCTCGAAATCCACGCACAAGTGCGCCCCGCTTTTCCTCTGGGCCTGAACGATCCGGCTGCATTCGTCCCGGGTGATGCCCATCGGTTTTTCCAGAAACACGTGCTTGCCGGCATTCAGAAAGGCGATCGCCTGTTCGGCATGGACAAAGTTGGGCGTCGAAATCACCACCAGTTCCAGGCCCGGATGGTTCACCATCTTCCGGTAATCGGTATACATGGCGATCCCCGGATGCTGAACGGCCGAGGCCGCCATTTTCGCCTCATTGATGTCGCACCAGGCCACGGTATGGCAGTCGGGTCCCTCGTCACGAAACGTCCAGCCAATGTGTCCCACGTTGATTTTCTTCATTTCGCAGCCTTCCTGGAACGACGGCGGCGAGGATTCTTTTCGGTTGCGGCGCTGTCCTTCACCCCACCCGGCAGCCGGTAATCCACCGGCACCCGCCGGAAATCCTCCTGGAGGGACCGTTCCGCCGCCAAACACACCTTGTGCGACTTCCAGGCATCCAGGACATCCTGGACCGGCGGTTCTCCGCAGGCCATCCGCCGTATGAATTCCCGGCGCATGCGTTCGATGTCATGACAAAACACGAACCACCCCCCCGGCGACAGGTCTTCCGCGCGGTCGAATTCCACACGGTATCCGCCGGACCCCGCCGGATACTCCACGAGCCGGTTGATCAGAATCCGCGGCTTCAGAAAATCCACGGCAATGACCCCGCGGGTCAGCGTGAAAATCATGTTCATGTCATGCCCCAGCAGGGGCCACTTGGAATCCTCGCGGGTATGGGCGCTCAAGGTGTGGGAGCTGAGAAAAGTGCCCAGCACTCCGTTGGCGAAAAAGAAATGGCTGCAAACGTTGTCCTCGAAGCGGTATTGCGGAAGCACGTTCGGCCCCATCGTGCTCTGAACCGACACGATCTCGCCGGCGAAATGGCGGATGATGTCCACGCTGTGAATGGGCTCCATGAAAAAATAACCGCCGCTCTGGTCGGGGCGGGTGCGCCAGATGCCGTTGCCCTCCTCCAGCCAGCAGCCGCGGTGATGGATGAATTCGATGCGCTTCAGGTCGCCATAGTCGCCGGAATCGATCAGGCTTTTCATGCGCGCCGCGAAGGGCGAGGTGCGCAGTTCGAAATCCACGCACACCTGTTTGCCGCTTTTGCGCTGGGCGGCCAGAATCCGGTCGCATTCCGTCCCGGTGATCCCCATCGGCTTTTCAAGGAAGACATGCTTGCCCGCTTCCAGAAAAGCGATGGCCTGCTCGGCATGAACGAAATTGGGCGTCGAAATGCACACCAACTCCAGCCCCGGATGGTTCACCATTTTCCGGTAATCGGTGTACATGGCGATCGTCGGATGCTGCTTGGCCGACGACGCCATTCGGTCCTCATTGATGTCGCACCAGGCCACGGTCTCGCAGTCCGGACCTTCATCACGGAACAACCAACCGATGTGACCGACTTTCAATTTTTTCACTCGTGGATCCTTTTGTATATGGAGAATTCAGGCGACCCTTCCAACGTGATCCGTCATCTTGCTTGCCAAGCCATAACCTTAGCGACGGCGGAAGCCCCCGGCAACGGCGGCTGGCAATCCGGGGAAGTTGTCGAAAGGCGCCGGTGATGTCAAGTGAAACACGGGGCTTGCTTTTTTTCGGCCGCTCCATTATTAAGCGCCCTTGCCTCGCATGAAAAACGAAAACACAGACACGCCCGGCTCGGCTTCGAGGGAGGGAACTC
The DNA here is from genome assembly GCA_016199105.1 of Lentisphaerota bacterium. GTDB lineage: Bacteria > Verrucomicrobiota > Kiritimatiellia > JAAZAB01 > JAAZAB01 > JACQHI01. Next base: position 4,410 of record JACQHI010000232.1, read on the forward strand.
CCCGGCTTGCCCCATCCTCGGCAAAGGGGGAAGCGCCCCGCTTGTCGATTTCCACGCCGCTGCTCGTCGCCTTATTACTGGCGATAACATTGCCCTGGCTGGTTGTCGGCTGGATGGTTTTTCGTCATACGGCCTCCTCCACGCAGCCGCCGTCCGTTCGTCCCGCGACGGAAGGCGTCATCAAACCGTCCGCCATGAAAGGCGTTGCCGGCCCCTGGGGAACCCTCGAGATCGAACCGATCGTCGTGGAGCCGCCCTCCGCTTTCTTCAGTTTCGATTACGATGTCGCGCCCAGCCGGCGCTGGATCGTTCGCAATGCGACGCCGGAGCAGACGCGCGAATTGTTTTCCCGTTCCGGGCTGAAAAGCAAGGCCGTTGACGAGGTGATGAAGACCGCCATCCGGAACGGGACCAATAACGACCAGATCGTGACGCCGCCGGATACGGTTGTCCTCGACATTTCCCCTTCGGTCCGCTCCGCGCTCTATACGGAGTTGGGTAAAAATCCCGCCAATCTCCTGCAGGCCAAACCCTACAAGTTTCGCGGCGCCACGGCTTACGACTGGTTCGCCAACAGCGAATTGCCGGAGTCGGTCCTCAAAAAAATACAGCCCCTGGTGTATCAACGCGGACCGATGCTCTGTTTCAGCGACCTGCATCTGGTCCTCCCCGAGATCCGCTCCCCGCTGGACCGCATCCGCCTGCTGAGAACCTTGAACCGGGCCTCCTCCCTCTCCCTTCGGCTCAGGATCCAGGAAGGCGAATCCATGAATTCGATGCTGGCCTACTGGAGCCGGAACGATCGCCGCAGCGAGGTCGAGCCCATTCTGGAATCGATCCGCAACCAGGCCGGAGGCGGGCGGCTGGACGTGGTGTATCTGCTTCCGGCTTTTGCGCGAACGCGCTTGTACACCTATATCAACCCCACGCGCAGCGATCTCAACATCCGGAGGGACTGCCACTGGACGACCTTCAATTTCTTCAACGAGCTCCCGGACAACCGTTACGGCAGGGAGGAAACCCTGATCGATCTGGCCCTGAGCGAATATGAAGAGATCAACAGCCCGACGGACTTCGGCGATGTCATCATGTTTTTTATTCCCCCCAACACCGCCATCCATTCCTGCGTCTATATCGCCGACGACATCGTCTTCACCAAGAACGGCGTCGGATTTGGAGCGCCCTTTATTTTCGAACATCTGGAGAATGTCATCTCCGCCTACCGGGAGGAAGTCGGCTATTTCACCATGAAATACTGCCGCCGGCGCGATCACAAGGAATGAGCTTGAGCCCGGCGCCGTTGGCGGTCCAAAACCCGAGCGTCCGCCCCCGCGGATCCCGACGCACCCAGGCCAGTTCCGTGAAGCCCTTGTATTCCGGCAGATCGATATAGCCATGGTCCGGCGCGCAGAGGAGCGTGTCCGTAAAGGTTTCGCCCCGGATTTCAATCCGGATGATTCTGGATTCCGCTATCTGCCGCACCCTGAACGCCGGCTGCGACTTTCTTCGGGGCGCCAGAACGGCCGCGATCACTCCATTCAGCCCCGTCTCCTCGGCGATCAAGCGGGGACGCCGCCAACTGCTTATCAGAAGCCCGTTTTTTTCGAACAGCGCCGTGTCCTGCCGGCGCCCGTAAGGCCAGACCCATTCCTTGATATCCGTTCGAATGTCGAGCCGATGGGGATCCGACGGAAAATCCTCCGGCGCCGGGATGGCGAAGAAAACGTCCAGGCAGGCGTTTTTCCCCTCAACGACCGCCGACCGTTCCCCGGTGATCCGGAGCGCGCAATCCGGATGAGCCTGCAATTGCCACCAGAACGCATGCTTCCCGTTATCCACATTCACATTGTCCAAGGTCACCAGATAGGCCTGATCGTCCCCGGTCCGGACGAACAGGAGATGGCGGTCAGCCCACATGCAGTTTTTCATATGGGCGGAATCGGCCAGGATATAATCCACGAAGGCGTGCCGCTGAAAACGCGACAGCCGCCCGGATCTCAGGTTTTGACCCCACGAGCCCTCCGGCACTTCCAGATGATTTCCGCCGTCCACAAGAACAACGCTGTGTTGATCCTCGTTGCTGTTATATCGTCCCGTATCGATGGCCAGATATTCGCCGCCGGCGAAGAGGGAAAAATGCCCGCAATCCGCATGGGCATGCCCATGACACGTGTGATCCCGGCCCGACCCCAGCACGTTCACATACACGGCCTCAGGCTTCCAACTCGATCGGAAATTGGCCGTTTCCGTTCCAGGCGAATAGACGGCGGTGGCCAATCCGGCCTTGTCCAAGGGAACAACAGGCAGGTCCGCCTCCCAATGAAGAAGCGTCAGCACCAATGCCAAGGTCATATCCACGGGCGGCAATCCGGCGTTAAACCGTTGGTTGTAAACGGGGTACGGATCGCCATACGGCCGCCACGAATGCTCCGGCCCCTGGAATTCCATCCAGAATCCCCGCAAAACCGGGTCCTGATAATGCCGCGCGGCCAGGAGAAGCCAGGGCATGCTGAAGGGATAAATCAGTCCGAGGTCGTTGCTATTGACCATGAAGCTGCGGTCCGGGAACATGAGCTGCAATGAGGCATAGGGAATGCGGCGGAGGACAGGCTCCAATTCGAACAGGTTTTGCCGGTCATTCTGCGCCAACAGTTGGGCGAACAAGTATAGAAAATGGAAGGTCGAATGACTGTACCCCGTGCCTTCGTACCCATAGCCCTGCTCGTCGCAACCATGGCGCAGAAACTGGCGGACCACGGCAACCGCCTGGTCCACAACCGATTCCCAGCCGTCGAACCCGCAAGCCTCGCCCCAGACCAACGCCGCGATACCCGCATTCACGTTCCGGCAAAACGGTGTGTTGGATCCGGCCGCATACCCGGTCAGCGAATCCGGGAAACACGTGCAGCCGATGACATGGCGGAGCATCGTTTCCTTCAATTGCCGGAGCGATTCGCCGCCCAATCCCTTCCGGCACAGATCGGCGGCCAGGGCCACTTCGCCGAAGGACAATACCGGGGGTCCATCGAAGGGAAATTGTTTTTTCCAGGCTTCAGGGGATTGCAGAATTCCCGACAGCCTTCCGATGCAGTCCGCGACGTGGCGCAAGGCATCCGGATTTCCCGACAGCCGCCAGACCAGCCCCGCCTCCACGACCATGGGCGTCGCCGAATGCCATCCCAAAGAACCCCAGGTGACCCATTGTCCGGACTCCCGCTCCACCTTCAACGCCTCCTGCCAGCGCCACTGCAGCCGTTGCCAGAGCGCCCGGTAAGGCTCCCATTGAATTTTATCCCGGATTCCCTCCACAGACAGACCCGCCATCAATCCCCTGGATATCCGTTCGCTCATGGTGTCTATCCCCAGCAATTCGCATTATGGCGCTTGAGC
>JACQHI010000222.1 GCA_016199105.1 Lentisphaerota bacterium
CCTTGCTTCATAGTCGGTCTCGGGAAAAAGAAGGAATAACTTGTCCAGGTCGAACGGCTTATGAAGAAAAGTCACGTTGGAGAAAGTATCGCCCGAAAAGACGTCCATCAACTCGGGATGACCCGAAGCGATGACCATGCGACAGCGCGGATTGGTTGTTTGAAGCCGTTGAATCAGGGACATGCCGTTGAGGGCGGGTAATTCGAAGTCGGCAATGATCATGTCGAACGGTTCCCGAGAGGCGATTTCCAGGGCTTCCAGGCCGTCCATGCAGGTGACGGTGGTGCAATTATGGGATTGCAGAAAGCGGGAAACGCTTTTAATCACCATGGGTTCGTCGTCAACCAGGAGAATGTTTAACGGTTTGTTCATGGCCCTCATAGAAATCCAAACCCATTATGCGTGTGAGGGCCGCGGAAGCAAGGAAAAAGACAGAAATTCGCGTGATGGGTGATGGAAGAACCGCAGGCAGTCTAATCTTGGCCGTAATCTTTACCCTAATCTGCTCGGGCCTGGGAGAGACAAAGGCAAAGATTAAGGTAAAGACGAAGGGGCGTGAGCCGTCACCCGCGAGCCAGACAGAAGCAGCCGGACCGGACAAGTTGATGATACCGCTGGTTGATCTGGCGGGCGGCGTTTTTTTTCACCGCCAATTTTTCGATCTTCTTCCCCACTTCCTGCTTGGCCAACGCCACCATGCCGATCAGGCGTTCGTTATCGTTGATGGCCTTGGCCAGAATGTCCCGCCGGATCTGGGCCATGGACTCCGCGCCGGCCTCGCCGCCGGCGGCCGGGTTTCGCATGCACAAGGTTTGCAGGGCATGGCTTCGCCGCTTGGCCAGCTCCTGAAAACGGTCCATCTGCCCTTCAGCGAGGGCCGATTCCATCTCCCTGATCAGCGAGGCGATGGTTTCCGACAGCCGGTGGGGCGTGTTCATGGCGTCACCCATTGGCAAACACCGTTCCGCGGCTGGGCGCGTTCATGGCGTCCTCGCTGCGGGCCGGCTCCTGTTCCTTGACCTTCTGCCATGCTTCCCGCAACTCCACCATCATCTTGCGGACATCGAGGATGGCGTTGACGTCCTTTTTGATGTTGGCCTGGCTCAGGTGATAGATCATGAAGTCGTACAGGCGGTGAAGGTTGTTGGCCACGTCGCCCCCTTTCTCCATGTCGAGCGAGACGGCCAGTTCCGTGATGATGTCCTCCGCGTGGAGAATATTGTTGCTGATGTGCTGAATGCGGTCCGGCCCCTCGATGGCGAACGCCTTTTCGGCGTTGTCCAGGGCCGTGATGCAGGCGTCATAGAGCATGAGAACGAGCTCCATGGGCGTGGCGGTCATGACCTGAGTGTGATGATATTTTTGGGCGATCGACATGGCTAACCCTCCTTGGTTTTATACCGTTTGCAATTCCAATGATCTTTGAGATTCGTTTCGTTTGCCTGCGTTGTCGGTCCGAGCCGGTTCGAAAGACGCCGATGGCGCACGGCGATCCAGCTCATCCGCCACGTCCAGCAGCAGCAGCCGCGTCCAAGTGGCGGCGCCCACGATCTGTTCGTAAAGCTGTCGCGAGCGCCGATTGACCCACACGCCCTCGGAAAACGAGGCTTCCTCCTCTGAACGCCCGGTCCGGGTCTGGTAGGCGCCGGGCCACAGGCTCATGTCGAGGAAGAGGGCGGAGCGGCCCATGTCGAGAAATTGCCGGTCCAAGGTGTCCAAGGCTTGCAGCAATTCCCGGGCCGGCGCTTCATCCTCCTTGTGAGGCGCGCGCAGGAGCATGATGAGCCGATTGCTGAGCCGCGCGGCCTCCTGGGCGTTGGCGACCGTGGTTTTCAATTCTTCCGCGACGGTCCGCAGCTCGTCCTGGGCGGCGACCCGAACATCCTCCGTATAGGCCTGGTGGACGCCTGCGATCAGGGCGGCGGCGTCGAACGGGTCCGTTGAAAGAGCGGCGAGTCCCTCCGGCTTCATGAGCTCCATGCCGTTGAGCTTCGCGCCACCCGTGGTCGCATTAATGAAGCGGATGTCCGGTAGGCTTTTGACATATTCGTCCAACAGGCGGATGTAAACGTGGAATTGCTCGGTGGTCGGCACTTCCGGGCGGTAATTGCCGGGAACCTGGACAAGCTGCCGTGGATCCAGGCGATGCCCGTGGTACATCGTGTCCGAGGCGTGCGTGGTTCCGTCGTCGCTAAAGCTGAGGTCGAAGCCGACGCTGATCACCGGATTGCAGCCCATCCGGATCGCCAGGTCAATGGCCGTGGTGGTCACCGTCCCGGCGGCGGCCCAGGCGCCCTTGGGCGCGCCCAGCGTATTCAGCCAGTTGTCGATGGGATTGACCTCGAGTTGACCGCTGAAAATGCCCTTGAATTTAGGAATGGCCGGGGGATAGACGATGGAGGAGCAGGCGAGATAGACATCGTCGCAACGGGTCTCGAACTGGGGGGCGGTTTTCCGGCTGGCGTCCACGGCCACGACCAAGTCCGGCTGTATGCCGGCTTTGCGCAGTTTGCGCAAGGCTGTGCCCGTGGCCAAGAGCACGAAACGCTTGGCCGCCGCGCGAAGCGACGGCAGGGCGTCGTTCAGGGAGGGGCCGGCCCCGACGACGATGGCGGGGCGGCCCGCGAAGAGTCCCGCCAGGGTGGCGATGCCCGGGTGGGTCAGCAAGTGGGGCAGATTCTTGATGGTATTGTATTGCCAGAGGGGGCCGCGATCCAGCAGGGTATTCAAGTTGAAGACGGTCAGATGCACGATTTCTCTGATCTTCTTCAGCACGGAGGTGTAAAATTCGCCGGCTCCGGGCGTGGTTTCCGGAACGTCGCAGAAGCAGACGTTGGGCGGACGCTGCATGTCCATCAGGCCG
>JACQHI010000224.1 GCA_016199105.1 Lentisphaerota bacterium
GTGGAAAATGGCCCCGTTATTCAGCGACACCGGAACGCGGCCGCCATCGGCCAGATACCGATGCAGACGGTCCCGGCCCGTGAATATCCGGCCCGACACTTCCACCCGATCGCCGACCTTCAGGCGACGAATCTTCTCCCGGTCAAACGGTTCCATGAGACGTTCAGTCGCCATAGAGCCACTTTCTAATCCCGCCTTGCGGGGCGAGGACAATCCCTCGCCGACGCATGGCCCAGCACATATAGGAGATCGAGACGAAATAACTGGCCGGAAGCCGGCATAACGTTCCGAGCTTCACCCCCAGCAGCGTGGAGGCGCCGCCAAAGCCCATCGGACCGATGCGAAGGGCCTGGCCCTCCCGAAAAAGCCGACGCTCCAGTTTCGCCAGGACCGGCAGGGCGGACGCGTCATCCAACTCCCGCAAAAACTGGCGTTTGGCAAATTCCATACCCGTGGCGCGATCCCCGCCAACGCAGACCCCGAGGACACCGGGCGCACAACCGCTCCCCTGTATCTTCACGAGCGCATCGAGCACACACCGGCGCACCCCGTCCAAGTCGCGACCGGCTTTCAGCCGGGCCTCCGGCAGGCTGTACTGGCTGCCGGCGTTTTCGCTGCCGCCCCCTTTCATGATCAGGCGGATATCCAGAAATGAATCGTTTCCCGCTTCAAAATGAAAAACCGGCAAACCGGCGCCCACGTTGCTTGAACACGAACGGCCGGTCAGCGTTTCAACCGTGTTTTCCCTGAGTATGCCGAGCCGGGTGGCGTCCGTCACCGCCCGGCGCGCCGCTTTCTCGAAACGCGCCGGATCCACGTTCACCGGCAGCCGGCAATAAAACAGGAGCGTCCCGGTATCCTGGCAGAGCGGCGCCGCGTGTTGACGGGCCAGCCGGATGTTTTCGAGAACCATGTCCATCGCCCAGCGGGCGGCGGAGGCAGGCTGCTCCCGCCGCCGTTGTCGCCGCAAAACGCGCTCCACGTCGCCCGGCAGGTCGGTGGACGTGCGCCGGATGAGCTCCAGCAGATGTTCTTCGAGTATGGCCCAATTCATTCGCATAAGAGGCCCGTTTTACACCAAACCTGTGTGAAAGGAGAGGAAAAAACAACGCTTGATCGAGAGACGAGGACGACGCCGCGATCCGGAAACCGGGCCCATGCAGCGGATGAACGGGGATCGGTCCGCTCGTCGTCGTCCTCGATTCGGCTCGTCCTCGAATTACCTGCCTTGGAATAAGCCTATTAGCAGCCTGGCGGATTTGGCAAAGCCAAAGTCCGACAGGCTGCTAGGGCATCAATTCCACCGCCACATGGTCGGCCAGATGCCGGCCCCGCCGCGTCAGACGCCAGCGGTCCGCCCCCCTCTCGACAAGTCCCTCGTTCTCCAACCTCCCCAACGTCACTTCAGCCGAAGCTGAATCGCCGACAGTCACCCCTTCCTTCATGCGCAGACCGAATACCAGCCGTTCCACGGCCTGCTGCTCAGGCGTCACCGTTTCCTCCTCCCGGGGAGGGCGCTCGCCCCGCGCGAGCGCCTGAATATAGTCCTCCACGGCGGGACGGTTCGTCCAGCGCCGCAAACCCAATCGGGAGGAAGCGGCCGGCCCGAAGCCCGCATAATCCTCGCTCCGCCAGCAGGATACATTATGCCGGCACTCGAAACCCGGCCGGGCATAGTTGGAAATCTCGTACCGCTCATACCCCTCCTCTTCTAGCAGGGCTTCCGCGCGATCCAGCCGCTCCAGTTGCTCGTCGTCGCTCAAGACAATCAGCCGGGCTGCGGCGATTTGTTTCTGCACAACCGTCCCTTCTTCCGGTGTCAACGCATAGACCGACAGGTGCTCCGGTTTCAAGGCGAGAGCGGTCTTGACGGTCGCATCCCATTCCGACGCTGACACACCCGGAATGCAAGCCATCAGATCGAGCCCCAGATTGCGGATGCCTTGCTCCCGAACCAACGCCACGGCCTTGAGGGCATCCTCCACCGAGTGCCGCCGTCCCAGGCGCCGCAAGACCCGATCGTCGAAGGCTTGCGCGCCCAGGCTGATTCGATTGACGCCCGCGCCTGTCAGCACCTCGAGTTTTTCGCGAGTCAGCGAGCCGGGATTGGCTTCCACGGTCCATTCCACGAGGCGACTCCGTTCGACAAGCCGATGAATAAGCGCGCAGAGGCGGTTCAGTTGTTCCAATGAAAGCGCCGTCGGGGTTCCCCCGCCCATGAAAAGCGTGACGGGGCGCGGAACGCCGGCGGCGGTCAGCTCCGCTTCCAGTGCCGCGAGAAAACGGTCGGCGATGGCCGGCTCGTATCGGATGGAATAGAACGCGCAATAATCGCACTTCCCGTCGCAAAACGGGATGTGGATGTAAAGGCCTTGGTAATGGCTTGGGTTATCTGGTTCAGCGTTCACGGTTTATGGCGCTTTGGAGCGCCATTCAGCGGTTCAGGACGACGCAAAGGAACAGGAAAAAATAGCCGCAAAGCATGGTTCGGTTTTCTCAGCTATCCCGAAGGCCGGGGCCGGTCGCCGGCTAACGCCTCGATCCGGGTCAACACTTCATCGGGCACATTCAGGGAGCCGAATCCGGTGCCCATGGCCAGGCCGGGAATGGCCGTCCCGTGGTAATCCGTTCCGCCGGTCGCCAGCAGATTGAATTGTTTCGCCAGGGCCAGGTACTGTTGTAGCTGCTTCGGTTGATGCTGCGGATAATAAATCTCGATGCCTTGGAGGCCGCTCTCCACCAGTCCGGCCACCACCTGGGTCAGTTGCTCCCGGCTGATTTCAAGGGTGAACGGGTGACTCAGGACCGCCACCCCGCCGGCGTTCCGGATCATCGCGATGCCCATGGCGGGCGTCAACCGATCCCGTTCCGCATAGGCCTGCTTGCCCTTGCCCAGATAGCGGTCGAAGGCCTCCTCCGTCGTGCGAACGTATCCTTTTTTCTGAAGGGCCAGCGCGAAATGCAAACGCCCCACCGTTCCCTCGCCGACAAACGCCTTCACCTCCTCCAAGGTCAGGGAAATGCCGATTTGGTTCAGCGTAGCGAGCATGTCGCGGTTGCGCGCATTCCGCCCCTCGACCAGAAAATCGAGCTTCTTCCGCAGCTCCGCGTCGAGGGGATCGAAGCAATATCCGAGCATGTGCATCGTGCCCGGCTTGAAATCCACGCTGATCTCCACTCCCGTGACGGCTTTCACCCGCTTGCCGGACGCGGCGCGAATAAACCGTTCCAGCCCCCCGATGCAGTCGTGATCCGTCAAGGCGACCGCCGAAAGGCCGAGGCGCTCCGCTTCCGCAATCAGTTCCTCCGGCGTCAGATTGCCGTCCGAAAACGTGGAATGAAGATGGAGATCGATCATGTGCTTCAACTGCTTAGGTTGTCAGGTTCAGGGTTCATGGCGCTCCGGAGCGCCATTCAACGGTTAGGTGTACCCCGGAAACACGTAAGTTACCCCAAGCCGCGTCCTTGAGGCAATGTCCAAATCTTGAAATGGTTCACGGTTCAACGGTTCACAGTTGAGAGGTTCACGGTTTGATTTTTCGCCCAGCCGCGTCACTACGCCCCGATACGGAATCGGGGCGACGTGAAAATCCGACAACCCTGTAACTGTGAACCGTTGAACCGTGAACCCCGCCCCTATTTCTATTTCCCATCGGCGGAAATCTGGTAGACTGCCTCCCATCCATGACAACTTCTCATCCACCCGCCGCCGATTCGACCCCCTATGTCCTCGTGCAGACTTCCGCCGCCTTGCGAAAGGCCGTGGAGCATCTCCAGGGCTTTTCTTCACTGGCGTTGGACATGGAAATGGAAAACCATTTTCATCACTACGGGCTGCACGTGGCCCTGATCCAGCTCTCCTCGCCGGATCGGAAAAACTTCATCGTCGATCCCCTCGCGGTCGCCGACCTGCAACTGTTGGGCGACCTGCTCACGCGGCCGTCCCTCGATCTCATCCTCCACGACGCCGAGTTCGATCACCGCACCGCCCGCGCGATCTACGGCTGGTCGTTCCGGCGGATTTTCGACACCAAGATCGCCGCCATGTTCTGCGGCATCCGCCAATTCGGCCTGGCCGCGCTCCTCCAGCAATTTTTCGACATGCACGTGGACAAACGCTTCCAGAAGACGGACTGGCTGAAGCGCCCCCTCCCGGAAAACGCGTTGCGCTATGCCGCCCGCGACACCGCCAGCCTGCACGCGCTCAAGGCCGTCCTTGAAGAACGGCTCACCGCGCTCGGCCGGCTCGACTGGTTTCATGAAGAATGCCGCGTCCGCGCCGAACAGATGGACCAAACTCCACCCCCCGTCCCGGCGCATTTCCGCGCCAAGCAAAGCCATTATCTGTCGCCCCGCCAACTGGCCGTCCTGGCGGCCTTGATGCGGGTTCGCGACGCCCTGGCCCGGCGGCTGGACAAGCCGGTCCATTTCGTGGTGCGCGACGACATTCTCATGGATTGGGCCCGCCGGCCGGCCCTGGACGAAGCCGCCATTCGCGCCACCCGCTCCATGCATCCGCAGGTGTACCGGCCGCCGCACCTCCAGCAGTGGATCGAAGCTTTCAACGCCGGCCTGGCGGCGACGGAAGAAGTCCATCCCTCCACCCAACGACAGCGGCGGCCGTTTCGGCCCGGCAGCGACAAGCGCCTGAAGGCGATGCAGAACTGGCGGCGCGCCCTGGCGCTCGAATTCGACCTGGAACCGCACCTGCTCCTGTCCAACGACATCCTGAACGCGTGCGCCTGGCAGGACAGCGCCACGCTACCCCCCGAACTGGCCTCCGCGCTCCGCGATTGGCAGAAGACCGTTGTCTGGCCGCGTTTCGTGGATCAATTCGATACGTTCCGAAAGAGCTAATTCCGATTCGCATGCGAGCCGGCCCACTTCACGGCCCTCTCCAGCAACTCGTCCACCTCCGCGACGGTCTTGACCGACGTTGAGATGAACAACCCCTCGGGCCGCAGATGGCGGATCACGAACTCGAGGTGTTCGGGCGGCGGGGCTATATCCAGGCACCGTCCGGCTTTCTGGACGCGCCGGTAGAACTCCAGGTGCGCCGGTCCGTTGGGCGGCTCCTTGGGATTGGGCGAATACTGGATCACCCGGATATACGGCCGGCTCAGGCACAACTCCAAGTGCTGCTGATAACCGCACGTATGGAAATGCAGGGAGCCAAAGCGTTCGGCAAGCCAGTCCAGCTCGGGCAGGACGAGTTGCTCGAACATTTCCGGCGAAATGATGGCGGCAACGTCGGCCTGCGATTGGAGGAAGAACTGCCTGCACCAAAGGCCGGTCCAACTGACGCAGCCCACATCGCCCTGGCGCGCGTCAACCAGCCGCCGGAAATGGTTGAAGTTCTCCGCGGCGGGTTCGCGCATCTCCCGCAGGCGCGCCGCGCACTGATCCGGGACCGTGGCCATCTCGAACAACATCTCCTCGTTGCCGCGAAGCATGTTGAGAAGATCCACGTGCATGAATTGGCCGGTATACGAAACGATGAACCGGCCCGGAGCCTCGTCAAGACGCCGGTTGAGGATGGCCTCAACCTTCGGCCGCCAGGGATCGCTGGGCCCCGGATGCCAGTTCAACGGCTGGTCCATGCCGCTCATGGTCGGACGCAGCGAGATGCCGCCTTCGTGGAAATAAAGGTGTCCATTGCACCCGGTCGTGGTGCCGGACATGATTAATCTCGCGGCGGGAACCGCCTCGCCGCCCAGGATGGTGCTCTCCAAACGCTGAAGCGCGACGGCCAGCAAATAATCCGGATCCATCCACTTGTCCTCCATGGACCGCACTTCGGGTACGACGATTTTTTTGCCGTCCGGCCGCGGCGCGGTGATGGACATGCAGGGCCGATCCGTGGGCTCCAGCGCCCAGAACGCGTCCCAGCGGGCTTGAGCACGCGCCCAATCGGGTTTGTAGTAAAACGTCGAATGGGTCATGGCCGGTTCCACCTCCTTATCCGCGCCCATGCTCCCGGTAATAGTTGAACCCATCCACCAGGGCCTGAAGATTTTCCCACGGCACGCCGGGGGCGATCGAACTGCTCCCGCCCAGCGCCAGCCCGGTCCGCGGCCCTTTCTCCACCAGCCACTTCATTTCGCGACGCACATCGTCCGGCGTCCCGTGCGGCAGCGTACGGGTCACCGAGACGCCGGCGATGATGAACAGCGGCTCGCCTTCGCGGGTCTTCATGGTGCAGATCGCCTCGTAATCCATGCCGTCTTCATACTGGAATCCCTGGAAGCCCTTGATCCCGACGTCCAGGAGGCGCGGCACCATCTGGCTCAGGTTGCCGTCGCAGTGCCAGATCAGTTTGATGTCGCTCTTGAGCAGGGGCTCCAGGCAGCGCGCGAAATGCGGGAACCAGATCCGGTCCAACGACGCGATATCCACCAGCGTCCCGCGCGAGTCGGCCATATCGTGATCCAGGCGGGTGAGCGGCGGCAGCCCCCCCTCCCGGTACGCGCGGAGAACCGCCCGGTTGTTCTGCAGAGCCTTGTCCGCCTGCGCGGCAAAAAACCGCTCCATGACCTCGGGATAGAGGGCATAGGCCATGAAATAATTCTCATAGCCGTAATGCCCATAGGCAAGGGCCGGGAAACTGACGCAGCCGTAGGGGACTTTCAGCATCCCGGGCCCCAACTGCGCCTGGACAGCCCGCTCCCCCTCGATGAGCTCACGGACCCGCCGGTCTTCATCGAACTCCACCGTCGATTTTTTGAGTCCGGGCAAAACGATCTTTTCCAGGTGGTCAACCACGGCTTCCGGCGAGTCGATCGGAATCCCGTCGCGAACGATCTCCCGGGCGCCGGTGGTCGCTCCACGGGGCTTGTTGTCCCGATAGCCCGAACGGCCCATCGAGAGCGGATTTTCGGGAATATACTGGTCCACCAGGCAGCAGCCGGCGTTCAGGAGCATCTGGCGGTAGGTCGGCTCGGGCTTCATCAGGTACGTCCCCTCGGGCACACCCGCGATCCGATCGATCATCCGGTGCTCCATGGGGTTGATCAACCAGATCGGAATGCCCTTCACGGGCTTGCCGAGGATGACATCCATCGCCAATTGCGCGGCGGGAGTTAAACGCGACGTTGCGGTCATGGTTCTTGCTCCTTTTGTTGAAACAACCTTACGAGTCGTTACACGTTTTGAAAGACATGATCCACGGCGGCGAACAAATCGAGTTCGCGGAAATCCATGCCCGTTCCACTGTCGTGGATGGGCGCCCCGGTTTTCTGAAAAATCGCCAGCATCGCGTCCGGCAGCGTGGGACCGTCCTTCCGCCAGGGATACCGGGCTTTTTCGATCGCCTCCCGCAGAATCATGGAACACCCCGCCGCGTAGGCGTTGGAGGACGACGTCGCCGTGGCGCAAACCAGCAAATCCGTGCCCCGATACCGGTCCAGGTGCGCCTCATGCTTGCCGGGTATCGTGCCGCCGATGCCGAAACAATACGGCTGGCAGGCCGGCCATGAAATGCCGTCCGTATAATGGTGATTGCCGCAGGGTGCGCTCACCCAGATGTCCAGTTTCCGCAAGGCCAGCAACGCGTCGTCGATGACGGTCGGCACGGGTTCCGTGTGCCGCTGGTCGTCCAGCGGGGCCAGGTTCACGGTCGTGATGTTATAGCGCCGGTGCTGCTCGATGACCCATTGCAGGGCCGCCGCCATCGTGGCGGACTCGTCCTGGGCCAGGTGCACCACTGTCACGCACCGCACGTGCGCCACAAAATCGTTGTAGGCCACGCCAAGAATTCCAGCGTGATACTGGGAGGACGGCAAGCCGACCGTCGTCCCGTGATAGCCGGGCGGTACGTGCATCGGATTGTCGTTCCCGTCAATGCTGTTCCAGGCGGCGATGACTTTTTTGCCCCACGGCAGCTCGGCTTTCCATTCCGGAACGGACAGATCGCAGCCGTCATCCAGGATCGCGAGGCACTGCCCCTTCCCCCACGTCAGCGTGCCGGCATATTTCGCCCAGGTATCCGTCACGCGCATCTGCCGGAACATTTCCTCGTTATACGGCGCCCCCGCCGCGGAGGCGGCCGCCGTTCGCGGATCGATGCCGGGGGATGCGGGTGGAGCGGGTTGGTTCATGGCGCAAATTCCTTTCTGTGGCCGGTGTTTCAGGGGAGGTTATCAGGTTCAGGGTTCACGGTTCACGGTTATTTTCCGAACTCGGCATACAGCGTGACTTCGCGGCGGTCATGATAGAGCTGCCGCAGCGTCCACTTCAATGAGGAAAAGCCTTTCAACCATGCGATCACGGGCTCCAGCACCGGCCAGGGCTGTTCCTGCGGCAGCTTGAAATTCACCACCAGGCGCCGGGCCCAGCGGTGCTCCAGCCACTTCTTCAGCATGCCCATCGCGACGCCGGGCGGAATCAACATGTCCGCCACCAGCCAGTCCAGCGGCAGCGCCATGCCCTCGGGTTTGAAGCCAATGCCGTCCTCCCGGCGGTGCGCCAGCACCCCGCCGGCGACGCCGGGCCGGCTCAGCTTCATCGGCCCGCGATCGACCGCCGTCACATGGCAGCCCCGTCGCAGGAAGGCCCAACTCCAACCGCCGGGCGCCGCGCCCAGATCCACGACCCGCTGTCCGGCTTGCGGTTCCTCGCCCATGCGCTCGAAAACCTCCTCGATCTTGAGATAGGAACGCGAGGGCGCGCCGTTGTCCATCCTGACCCGATGCAGCCCGCCCGGAAAGCGATCCGACAGCGCCTCGAACGGCGTCACCGCTCCCCAGGTCCCCTGCTGTCCGCGGCAAAGCTGAAGCACGAGCCCCTCTTTCAACCGCGGCGGCGGACAATACCGTCGGAACACGCGGGTAAAGCGGTCCGCGCAGAAATCCAGAAAAGCCTTGCCCATCCGCGCCGCCGCTTCGGCCTGACCGGTATCGGATTCGGTGTCGGCCGGAAAGACGTGAAGGGTCCAGGGCTTTTCCGAGACGGTGATGGCCGGCAGGAGCCGACGCGTCACGTCCCGGACAAGATCTTTAAGCGCTTGGCTGGGAAACAAAAGAGCTTCGACCAGCCGTTGCCGCTCGAAAACGAACGGAGCGGCCAGCCGTTCCGATACTCCACCCGCGCCGGCCACCCGCACCAAGCCGCGCTCCGCGATGCGCACGTCTCCTTCATCCCCATCGCCCTTCATCCTTCCTCTGACTTCCTCGGCCAGAATGGCTTCAAATCCGGAGCGGCACAGCAGCAGCAGCGGAGAAATGTGACAGGTGTTCGTGTTCATGGGAATTTCAGGACATCCAACGAAACCCAGCGCACCACAATCACAGGCATTTTGAACCAGGGATTGTCCGCCGGCGTAGTCACCCGGATGACCTTTTTTCGCACAAGCCCGGAACAATCGATGCCCCTCCGGTTTTCGCCGCCCCAGACATACAAGGTGCCCTCATATCGTCGCAGGCATTGCACCATGCCCACCAGATCACCCGCCGGATTCGCGGGAACTGACCGGTCGCATACAAGTCGGTTGACGCGGATTCGTTCATCCTGTTTGTATTACCAGTAAGATGGCCGGTGTAAAACCGGCCCTACTCTCGATCCATCCAAATCAGTAGAGCCGATTTTAAATCGGCTATCCCCCACCGTGGCCGGTGTAAAACCGCCCTACGGTTAATTTCCGTCAAGTTGGTAGAGCCGATTTCAGATCGGCCACCTTCGGCATGGCGTAGGCGTCGGGACCGCGCTTGAAGGCTTCCTCCGCGACATCGAGGCGGAGGAATCGCAGGAACAGGCCCCAGGCGGAGCCGTGGTTGGAACCGAGCGCGATCAGCACCTCGTGCCGGCCGGCGGCGGCCTGGAACGGAATCAGGCTGGCATCTTCGCAGGCCGGATTGCAGCCCTTGGGATTGTGGAACCGCTGCTGGCCGTCGATCCACATCTTGATCGGCCCGTCGTAACCCAGGCATACCTTCAGCTTCATCGGCTCCGCGCATTCGATCGGACACAGGAAACAGGCCACCACGTCGGTCGGCGCGCACGCGAACAGGTCCCCGTGCAAATTACAGAAGTTGTCGGTGAACTCGCGCGGCGTCAACTGCAAGTCCTCGCGGTGCTCCGGATAAGCCAGCGTCTTCAGTGCGCCGGCGGACGGCATCGCGCGGCTGACCAGCAGACGCCGGACGAACGGCGTGAGCGGGCGCGGCTTATCCACGGGGATCGGCCCGAACACCGGCAAGGAGCGATCCGCCGCGTCCGTGATGTTGCAGTGCGGGTAAGGACCATGGCCGTGACACAGCGACAGGGCCCTGACGTCCGATACGGGAAGCTGGGTCTTCAAGCTGACGGTATCCCCCTGGATGTCCGCCCGGTAAAAAGTGTCGAGCGGCTTTCCGCCGTACAGGCAAAAGCCGGAGGGCAGTCCCGCCGCGCGGAGTCCGCCCATGACGTTATCGAAGGCCACATCCACCTGGGCTCCCTGAAGTAGAGTTTCGCCCCCGCTTTGCGGGGACGAACCACACTTCAGGGCAGCCACACAGCGTGTTCCGCCTTGCGGAACTCTGCTGTCGGTCTTGGCGCCCATCCCCATCTGGTTGTTTCGCGCCACGATCGAACGGAGCGCGATGGGCGGCAGCCCCGCCTGCCGCTCCCCGCGCAAAACGCTCATGGCCTGCGCGAGCCGCCGGCCCAACCGTTCCTGCGCCGGGCCGCTGATGTGAATCCAATCCTCCATGTCAAGGTCCACCACCGGCACCACGGCGCAATGGCGGACCGTTTCAGGGAGCTGTCGCTGTTGTTCCTGAACGACGTTCCAGCCGAGCCTTTCGTCCGGCGTCGGAATATAACGGCCAATCTGAACCACCGCCACGGGCAGGCGCGGATTTCGGAAATCCCGCCGCACGGCGGCGATCCACTTCCGGAATCGTTCTCCATAACTTTTCGCGGCGTCGGGCGAGGTGTCCGAGCAGCCCTGATACCAGAGCACGCCGGCGACGGCTTCCCCGTTTTTCCGGAAACGCCGCAGCATGGCGCCATAGAGGCTCTTCGAGCCCAGGGCGCTTTTGTCCGGGTCCCACTGCCCCAGCGTGGTGCCGCCATGGGCGCAGGCGATCAGGCCTTGCGGCACGCCCGTCCGGCGGAGCATCTCCCGCCCGAACGTCAGGCCCGGCCCCACACGCAGGATGACCGGCTTTGGCGGGCGGACACCGCCCATGAGGTCCATATGCACGGCATCCGCCGCCTCATGCAAATTGTGGATCGGTTCCCGGGCCGTGTCCCAGCGGTCATCCATGTAAAAAGAGCGCACTTTCGGATGCGGGCGCGCCGGCGTTCGGGGTATCCCGGTGCCCTGCATGTTCGATTGGCCCGCCATGATCCAGACATCGCCCACGAGCACATTCTTGACCGTCACCGATTCCAGGACGGCCCCCTGTGCGTTTTCAATCCGGACCTCGACGGCATACGGCCCGCCCGCCGGAATTCCGGCCACCCGGCCCTTGAACTGTCCGAGGCGAGCCCGCCCGATCGCGACCCGTTCCAGGCCCCGGACCGGCTTCTTCCCGCGCAACACGCGCATCGTCACCGCGCCGGACGCCTGGGATTCCCCGGCGAGCGCGCTGTCGCTCCTGTTGCGGGACGTTCGCTGCACCACCATGTTGTCGAAAAGACCCTGATGAATTTTCATCCCGGTATTCGCTTTCGTTACCATAAGGTTGAAAATTAATGTTTAACGCAGAATTGCCGATTGTAAAAGAAAATTCGTAACGGCTCGGTAATGCCGCAGAAAATAATTGATTCAGACGCGACGGAGCGCGTCCCTCCATCAAGAAAAGCCTTGTTTTTGGACGTGAGTCCCATTGGGACGGGCCAACGTCCCTCACGGGAGGGTCACGCGCCGTCGTGACCATGTCTTTGCAATTTTTTCACAGCTTCTGCGGGGTTACACGGCTCGTGGAGTAGCGTCTGACTCATAGTCGATGGCTGTTCTTGCCACGCGCCGCGCATGGTGCGTAGTTGCGAAAATTCAAGGGGCCAGTGCGACGTGTTTCAACGCGCGGAATTCGCTCGGCGTCATGCCCACCACCCGCTTGAAGGCCTTCGACAGATGGAACTCGTCGCACATGCCTACGGTTTCGGCGATCGTTTTCAAGGGGTGCCCCCTCGTCAACATCCGCTTGACGCGATCGATCCGGAACCGGATCAGCGCGCACATGGGGGACTCTCCGGCGTCCCGGCGGTACCGGTGCCCGAAGGCCGATACGCTCATGCCCAGATAGCGGGCCACGTCCTCCACGGCGACGGACTCGGCCATATGCAGGCGGAAGTAGGCGCGGGCCGACGCGACCAGGGCGGAGGGTTCCGCCGTGGGCTTGCGGGAAGACGGTATCTGCCACGTGTTCATATCCACCAGTTCGCCGCGGTGCAGCAACGACACGATGCGGCAGAAGCAACTTTGCGCCTCCCAGAAACCGGCATGGCCGAATTCGTTGCCTATCCGGGCGATTTGGTTGAGCAACAGGCCCAACTGCCCGTGGTTGTCGATGAAGCGCGCACACCCTCCCTTCCCCGTGAAATACAACAGGCTGGTGTGATCCCCTCCCAGCAGGATGATGAACAACGTCCGCAGGGAGCGGCGGAGGATTCGCGTATCCTCCCAGCGCACACACCCCGGCGCATACAGATGGGCCGTGTGCGGCAATCGGCGATGCCAGGCATCGTCATCGCCGATGGAATAAAGCCCGGCGTCGTTGAAAGCGTAATCCAGGATCCAATGGGGAGTTTCCTGCCGTATTTTCCGGCGGATGAAAAAGCTGCTTTCGGAGACGAAACACACGGAAGGCATCCCCGGTCTATACGTCTTCTCGTTCCAGCCATGGCGATGAAACCACTGCCGCATACCCCTCCTCCTGATCACGTTTTGCAGAAAAACACAAAATCGATGCAGAATAATACATTGCTATTGGACATGGCAATGCTACAATGCCTTGCACATTGGATTATAAAGCCGGACATCGCGGCGAGCGCTCCGCTGTCCACCGGCCTGTTGCAGGAAACGACAAAATGGGGTCATACGCCCCAACGATCGCAATGAATTGCGCCGGAAAAACCAAGGTATGAAACACGGCCGCCCCAATCGGTATTGGCTCGTGCTGCTGTCGATGGCTTTAAGCCCCGTCTTCAGCCGGGCGGACACTCATTATTGGGCCGTGGCCGCGGGAACGGGCAACTGGTCTCTCGCGGCCAACTGGAATCCGGCGCAGGTGCCGGCCGCGGGCGATGACGTCGTCATCACCAACGGCAGCGTCAATGTCTTTCTCACGAACGCCACCGCCAGCCTGAATACCCTCACCCTGGGCGGCGCCACCACGAATTTCAGCCGCCTGACCTTCTCCAACTGGAACACCTTTTTGCAGGCATCCACGGTGTCGGTCCTGAGCAACGGCGTGATCGCTTCCGCCGGCCCCAACCTCAACGGCGGCATCACCAATCGGATCGCCATCGGGTGCGTGGATCTGACGGTCAGTCCCGGCGGCGCGATCAACGCGGACGCCAAGGGCTACTGCGGCGGCAACACGCTCATCGTGGGCAACTTTCCCGGCCAGGGTCCCGGCGGCGGACAAGGCAACGCCTCCGCCTGCAGTGGCGGCGGATACGGTGGAAAGGGCGGCGAGAGTTATGGGGCATGGGCGGGGGGCGCCCCTTACGGCTCCACCAATGCCCCCGTGTCACCGGGAAGCGGCGGCGGAGTGCGGACGGACCAGGGCGCCGGCGGCAGCCAGGGCGGGCACGGGGGCGGCGTCATCTATATCAACGCGTCCGGAGCGGTCAGCATCAACGGGACCGTTTCGGCCAACGGCGGTGCCGGTACGGTCTGGTTGGTGGGCGGAGGCGGCTCCGGCGGAAGCGTGCTGATTGCCTGCTCCGTCTTTCGCGGCACGAACGGCGTGGTGAACGCGAGCGGAGGCGGCGGAACGCCGGGCGCGGGCAGTTGGGGCGGCGCCGGCGCGGGGGGGCGCGTTTCCATCGTGTACGATCCGCTTCTCCAGCCGTTGGAACCCAAGCCGCGCGTGCGGTTTTCGGCCAACCGGGCACTGGGCGTTGACGTGTCGGGCGGCATCTATTCCCAGCCGGGCACCTTGTTTTTCCCCGACACGCAGATGTTGGATTCGGGCTGGATGCCGCATTCCGGCGAACTTCGGATTCCGTCCCTGGCATCTTGGAATGTTTCCACATTGACCATCAGTAATGGATACCTGATCATCCCCTCGGAGGGTGGCGCCTTCGCGTTAACCGTCAGCAACGACATGACCATCGCCGGCGCCAACGGCTGGCTGCTCATGACCAATGCCACGGTGGATTGCGGGAACACGATCACATTGAACCAGGGCAAATTGAGTCTGGGGGGATTTGGGCCTTTCGGTTCGATTTACGCGCCGCTTCACTCCACGAATATGCCGCGGATCGCCTGTGCGGGAGACTTCATCCTCACCAACAGCGGGTATTGCACGTTGCACGCGACCATGACCAATGCCCTGACGCCGAACTACGGCGCCCTGCTGGAAGTGGGCGGCAATCTCGCGTTCGCGACCGGCACCTGGTTCTATTTGCGTTCGCATTCGACCAACGGCGGTTCTCCCTGTATCCGTGCCAACAACCTGTCCATGCCGGTGAATGCCGGATTTTATGCGACGGGATACGGTTATGCCGGCGGCAACGGGCGCAATGGCTTCGGCACGGGAGCCGGGATTGCCGGCGCCGTCATGGGCGGTGGGGGCGGCTATGGAGGCGCCGGAGGCAATCATGGGGGAGGAAGCGGCGGAGGGGGAGTCTATGGCTCGTCCTCTTTGCCTCTGGATCCGGGCAGTGGCGCGGCCGGCACGCTCAGCGCCTATACGGGCGGATCGGCCGGAGGTTTGATCCGTGTGAATGTGAAAGAACGGGCCGACCTGTTGGGCGCGATGAATGCCA